>NZ_RBLN01000031.1:0-15803 GCF_003989405.1 Micrococcus sp. HSID17227
CGTGGGCGGCCGACGCCGACGTGGGGCCCAGGCTGCGGTACAGTAGCCGGTCGGCGGGGTCCTCGGCCGCGGCCTCACGCGGCAGGGGCCCGACCGGGGGCAGCAGGCGCCCGGTGACGGTGACCTGCCCGGCGGGCGCGGGGTCCACGACGTCGGCGTCGGCCGACCAGCCGCGGACCACCGGGACGACCTCGCCGTCCGGGGCGCCGGCCACCCGCAGGGCCGTGACCGTCCAGTAGCCGTCGCGGCCGTTCAGCAGGCGCGGGCCGACCAGGACGTCCGTGCCGGGCACGAACTCCCCCTCGACCGTGACCACCTGGTCGGCCTGCGAGCCCAGCAGGGCCTCGTAGGGGCGCACGTGCTCCAGGAACGGCACGGCGTTCTCGGTCTGGGTGCGCGGCGGCGGCGCATTCGTCTCCGCGGACTCGAACTGCCACTTGGACAGCGCCACGAAGACCGCGGCCGCCACGAGGGCCAGCACCAGGGTGGCCAGCCAGACGGGCTTGAGGGCGGTGCGCAGCACGCCGTATCAACTCTTCCGGTCGGGGTGCCGCCACGCGGCGGCGGGGATCAGACGGTCTGGGTGGGGGTCACGAGGACCTCCACCTTCTGGAAGTCCTTGAGCTCGGTGTAGCCGCAGGTGGCCATGGCACGCTTCAGACCGCCCATCAGGTTGGACGTGCCGTCCGCGTGGCGGCCGGGCCCCCACAGGACCTCCTCGAGCGGAGCCACCTGGCCCACGTGGGTGCGGTGCCCGCGCGGCAGCTCCGGGTGGACGGCCTCGAGGCCCCAGTGCCAGCCGCCGCCGGGGGCGTCGGTGGCGCGGGCCAGGGCGGCGCCCAGGACGACCGCGTCCGCGCCCATGGCGATCGCCTTGACGATCTCCCCCGAGGTGGAGACGCCGCCGTCGGCGATCACGTGCACGTAGCGGCCGCCGGACTCGTCCATGTAGTCGCGGCGCGCCTCGGCGATGTCCGAGATGGCCGTGGCCATCGGCACACGGATGCCCATGGCGCGGCGCGTGGTGGTGGACGCGCCGCCGCCGAAGCCGACGAGCACGCCGGCCGCGCCGGTGCGCATCAGGTGCAGGGCCGGCGTGTAGCCGGCCGCCCCGCCCACGATCACGGGCACGTCCAGCTCGTAGATGAACTGCTTGAGGTCCAGCGGCTCCTGGGTGGAGGAGACGTGCTCGGCCGAGACGGTGGTGCCGCGGATGACGAACAGGTCCACGCCCGCCGCCACGACGGTGCGGTAGAACTCCTGCGTGTTCTGCGGGGTCAGCGAGCCCGCGACGACGACGCCGGCCTCGCGGATCTGTGCGAGGCGCTCGGTGATCAGATCGGGGCGGATGGGGGCCGCGTAGGCCTCCTGCAGCATGCGGGTGGCCTCGGTCCCGGCCGGGCCGGCCTCGAGGGCGGCGATCTCCTCGAGCAGCGGGCGCGGGTCCTCGTGGCGGGTCCACAGGCCCTCGAGGTTGAGGACGCCGAGACCGCCCAGCCGCCCCATCGCGATGGCGGTCTCCGGGCTCATCACGGAGTCCATGGGCGCACCGATCACGGGCATGTCGAACGTGTAGGCGTCGATGCGCCACGTGAGGCTGACGTCCTGGGGATCCCGGGTGCGCCGCGCAGGCACCACGGACACGTCGTCGAGGGAGAAGGCCCGGCGGCCGCGCTTGCCGCGGCCGATCTCAATCTGGTTCGTCACCGGGCCAGCCTAGCCCAGGCGCCACGGGGGTGGCGCCGACCGTGTCGTCGGCGCCGCCCCCGTCCGGGGCTCCCCCGGACCCGACGTGCGGGTCAGCGCGAACGGTAGTTCGGGGCCTCGACGGTCATCATGATGTCGTGCGGATGGGACTCCTTCAGGCCCGCCGCGGTGATGCGCACGAAGCGGCCGTTCTCCTTGAGATCGGCCACCGTGGACGCGCCCGTGTAGAACATCGTCTGGCGCAGGCCGCCCACGAGCTGGTGGACCACCGAGGCGACCGGGCCCCGGAAGGGCACCTGGCCCTCGATGCCCTCGGGGATCAGCTTGTCCTCGTCCGGCACGTCCGCCTGGAAGTAGCGGTCCTTTGAGAAGGAGCGCGTGCCGTTGCGGGTCTGCATGGCGCCCAGGGAGCCCATGCCGCGGTAGGTCTTGAACTGCTTGCCCTGGTAGAACACGAGGTCGCCCGGGGACTCGGCGGTGCCCGCCAGCAGGGAGCCGAGCATCACCGAGTCGGCGCCGGCCACGAGGGCCTTGCCGATGTCACCGGAGTGCTGCAGGCCGCCGTCGGCGATCAGCGGGACGCCCGCGGGGCGCGTGGCCTTGGCCGCCTCGTAGATGGCGGTGATCTGCGGGACGCCGACGCCGGCCACCACACGGGTCGTGCAGATCGAGCCCGGGCCCACGCCCACCTTCACGGCGTCCGCGCCGGCGTCGACGATCGCCTTGGCGCCCGCGTAGGTCGCAGCCTGACCGCCGATGACGTCGACGTGCGCGGCCGCCTTCTCCTTCTTCAGGCGCGCGATCATGTCCAGCACGCCGTGCGTGTGGCCGTTCGCGGTGTCCACCACGAGGGCGTCCACGCCCGCCTCGACGAGCGCCATGGCGCGCTCCCAGCCGTCGCCGAAGAAGCCGACGGCGCCGCCGACGCGCAGGCGGCCCTCGTCGTCCTTCGCGGCGTCCGGGTACTGCTCCGCCTTGTCGAAGTCCTTGATGGTGATCAGGCCGGTCAGGCGGCCCGCATCGTCCACGAGCGGCAACTTCTCCACGCGGTTCTGGGAGAACAGGCGGATCGTCTCGGCGCGCGAGACGCCCTCCTGCGCGGTGACCAGCGGCATGCGGGTCATGGCGGTGTCCACCGTGCGGGTGGCCCACTCCTCGCGCGGGATGAAGCGGGTGTCGCGGTTGGTGATGATGCCCAGCAACGTCATGTCCTCGGCCACCACCGGCAGGCCCGAGACGCGGTACTGGGCGCACAGCTCGTCCAGGTCCGCGAGCGTGGCGTCGGGGCCGATGGTCACGGGGTCCTTGATCATCCCCGACTCGGAGCGCTTCACGGTGTCCACGTGGCGGGCCTGGTCCTCGATGGACAGGTTGCGGTGGATGATGCCCATGCCGCCCTGGCGGGCCATGGCGATGGCCAGCGGGGCCTCGGTCACGGTGTCCATCGCCGCGGAGACGATGGGGATGTTCAAGCGGATGTTGCGGGTCAGCCGGGTGCCCGGGTCCGCGTCCGCGGGGATCACGTCGGTGGCGTTGGGCAGCAGCAGGACGTCGTCATAGGTGAGGCCGAAGAAGCCGAAGGGATCCGAGGAGGAGTGGACGGGCTCGGGGCTGGGACCGGTGCTGGTGATGGTCACGAAGGGGCCTTTCGGGACGGGTGTTTCCGCGATTCTATGCCCGGGGGCCAAACCGGCGACCCGGGTGCGGGCCACGTCACAGGACCCCCGCGCTGGGCCACGCGGGGGCGAGACGGACGTCACCACCACGTCACATGGCGCAATCCGTTTCGGCGTCGTGGTAATGGACCGCCTAACCTCCCCGGATGAGCACCGCACAGTCCTCCCCCGCACCGGCGCCCCGACGTCGGCTCCCCGCCTGGACGTCGAATTTCGGCTGGCAGATCGCCGCCGCCCTCGTCCTCGGCCTCGTCCTGGGCCTGATCGCCCGCGCGACGGGGCACACCTCCGAGCACCCGACCTGGCTCGGCGAGACGCTGGCCACCGTCGGCAGCATCTACATCAGCCTGCTGAAGGCCGCGGTCGTCCCGCTGGTCTTCTTCGCCGTCGTCGCCTCCATCGCCAACCTGGCCCAGGTGACCAACGCGGCCCGCCTGGCCGCCAAGACCCTGCTGTGGTTCGCCATCACGAGCCTGATCGCGGTGCTCATCGGCCTCGCCGTCGGCGTCGTGCTGCAGCCGGGCGTGGGCACCGGCCAGACCGCGCCGGCGTCGTACCAGGCCAAGGACGTCGGCTGGCTCGACTTCCTGACCTCCCTGGTGCCGGCGAACTTCCTCGGCCTGACCGTCAAGACCACGGCGGGCGAGGACGGTGCGCTGGCCTCCTCCCCCACGTTCAACGTGCTCCAGATCCTCGTGATCGCGATCGTCGTGGGCGTGGCCGCGCTCAAGGTCGGCGCGAAGGCCGCCCCGTTCCTCACGTTCTCCCGCTCGGTGCTCGCGATCATCCAGAAGCTGCTGTGGTGGATCATCCGCCTGGCACCGATCGGCACCATCGGCCTGCTGGGCAACGCCGTGGCCTCGTACGGCTGGTCCACGATGGGCACGCTGGCCAAGTTCGTGGTGGCGGTCTACGTGGGCCTGGCCCTCGTGATGCTCGTGGTGTACCCGCTGCTGGCGCGCCTGCACGGGCTCTCCGTCAAGCAGTTCTTCACCGGCGTGTGGCCGGCGTTCCAGCTCGGCTTCGTCTCCCGCTCCTCCCTCGGCACGCTGCCCGTCACCCAGCGGGTGGCCGAGCGCAACTTCGGCGTGCCCACCGGCTACGCCTCCTTCGCCGTCCCGCTGGGCGCCACCACCAAGATGGACGGCTGCGCCGCGATCTACCCGGCCGTGGCCGCCGTGTTCATCGCCCAGTTCTACGGGATCGAGATGAGCCTGAGCCAGTACGCCCTCGTGGCGCTCGTGTCCGTGCTGGGCTCGGCCGCGACCGCCGGCACCACCGGCGCCACCGTGATGCTCACGCTCACGCTGTCCACCGCCGGGCTGCCCCTCGAGGGCATGGCCCTGCTCCTGGCCGTCGACCCGATCGTGGACATGGGCCGCACCGCCCTCAACGTGTCCGGCCAGGCCCTCATCCCCGCCCTCGTGGCCTCCCAGGAGGGCATCCTCGACCGGGACCGCTACGACGCCCCGCGCGGCGACATCTTCGGCGAGGACGAGGAGGAGATCGTCGAGGCCCGCGCCCACGCGACCGCCGACTCCCGCGCCGAGCTCGTCGGCTCCCCGACGCCGCGCGCCTGAGTCAGCGACCGGACGGGCCTGCTCCGGCGGGCCCGTCCGGGCCGTCCCCGTCCCCCTCGTCCAGGTACTCGCCCAGCACGTAGTCGTAGTCCACGGGGTTCCCGTCCTCGTCCGTGCGGCGGTACCAGTCGGTGATCTCGGCGGCGGTGGAGTCGAACCCCTCGCCGGCCGCGTACCAGCTGCCCGGTGGGGTGCGCTCCACCGTGAACGCGAAGTCGTCCCCGTACTCCACCAGGCCCCGCACCGTCGCCTTCTCGACGGCGGCCCTCTGGTACCGGTCACGGATCGCGAAGGGGTCGTTGGCCAGTTCGCGCTGGAGCGCGACCGCCATGAGGACGAGCACCACGGTGAACGGCAGCGCCGTGATGGTGATGAGGTTCTGCAGGCCGGTGAGCGCGGTGTCGCCGCCGGTCAGCAGCATCACGACGGCGATGCCCGCCATGCACAGTGCCCAGAACACCGTGATCATGCGGCGTGGGGCCGGGTCGCCGCGCTGCGAGAGCTGCGAGTTCACGATCGAGGCGGAGTCCGCCGTCGTGATGAAGAAGACCGCCAGCATGACGATCACGACCGGGGCCACCAGCCCGCCGCCGGGCAGCTGGTCCAGGACCACCCAGAAGATCTCCGCCGGCGCAGGCAGCGAGGCGGCCGTGCCGTCCGGCGCCAAGGAGCCCCGGGTCCGCTGCAGCCAGATGGTGGTGCCGCCGATGATCGTGAACGCGCCCACGATCACCGCGGCCGGGATGAACAGGGCGCCGAGGACGTACTGGCGGATGGTCCGGCCCTTCGAGATCTTCGCCATGAACACGCCCACGAACGGGGCCCAGCTGACCCACCACGCCCAGTAGAAGATCGTCCAGTTGGAGAGGAACTCCTGCATGTCCTCCCCCTCGGCCATCGAGGCGCCGAGGGCGTCCGGGGCGGAGGAGACGTAGTCCATCAGGACGCCGGGCACGATGTTCAGCAGGAACGCCGTCGGGCCGACGACGAAGAAGAACAGCGCCAGGCCGAGGGCGAGCAGCATGTTGATGTTGGACAGCCACCGGATGCCGCGGGCCACACCGGACACCGCCGAGACGATGGTGCCGATCGTGAGCACCACGATGATCCCCAGCGCCACCGTGTTCCCCGGCGCCGACCACCCCGAGACGATCTCCACGCCGCGGCCGATCTGCAGGGCGCCGATGCCCAGCGAGGCCGCCGTGCCGAACAATGTGGCGATGATCGCGAGCCCGTCGATCAGGCGCGCGCCGACCGAGTCGCTGCGCGGGGAGTCGCCGAACAGCGGCGCGATGATCGAGCTCATCAGCGGCACCCGGCCCCGGCGGTAGGACACGTAGCCGACCGACAGGCCGACGATCGCGTAGATCGCCCACGCGTTCACGCCCCAGTGCAGCGCGGCCTGGGCCAGCGCGCCCGTCACCGCCTCCTCGCTCCCCGCCTCGTACGCCCCCGGGCGCGGGGCCAGGTAGTAGGTCAGCGGCTCGTACGGGCCGAAGAAGATGATGCCGATGCCGATGCCGGCCGCGAAGAGCATGGCCGACCAGCTCGCCGTGGAGTACTCGGGCTTCTCCCCGTCCAGGCCCAGCGGGATCTCGCCGTACCGGGAGAACGCCAGGACCAGCAGGAACACCACCATCCCGATGGCCAGCAGGACGAACAGCCAGCCGGCGTGGACCATCACCCAGTCGAGGGCCGCGCTCGAGACGGCCAGCACGGCGTCCGGCTGCAGCACACCCCACACCACGAAGCCGACCACCAGCAGGCCGACGACGGCGAGGATCACCCGGTCCACGCCGTAGCGCACCCGGCGGTCCTCCACGGACACGCCCGGCACGAGGGCCGGGTGGATGCCGTGCGGATAGGAGAACTCGCGGACGAAGCGGCGCAGCCGTGGCCGGGCCGGGGTCCGGGTCGTGTGGGACCCGGTGGGACGGGGCGGCGTGGGTGTGTCCATGGGCACACCATAGAGGGCACCCCGGACGGCCGGCGTCTCCCGCCCGGACGACGACGGCCCCTCACCCGGGCGGGTGAGGGGCCGTCGTCGACAGCCGGCCGTGTCAGGGCCGACTCAGGGGTCAGTGCTGGTGGCCGGCCTCGTCCTCGTCGGCGGGCTTGTCCGCCACGAGGGTCTCGGTGGTCAGCACGAGGGCCGCGATGGAGGTGGCGTTGGCCAGCGCGGAGCGCGTCACCTTGACCGGGTCGATCACGCCGTCGGCGATCAGGTCGCCGTAGACGCCGGTCTTCGCGTTGAAGCCGTGGTTCGGCTCCAGCTCGGCGACCTTGGAGACCACCACGTAGCCGTCCTCGCCCGCGTTCTGGGCGATCCAGCGCAGCGGCTGCTTCAGGGCCTTGCGGACGATGTCCACGCCCACGGCGGCGTCACCGGTCAGGGCCTGGACGTCGGCGTCGGTGTCGAGCACGGTCAGCGCGTTGATGAGCGCGGTGCCGCCGCCGGCCACGATGCCCTCCTCGAGGGCGGCGCGGGTCGAGGACACGGCGTCCTCGATGCGGTGCTTGCGCTCCTTGAGCTCCACCTCGGTGGCGGCGCCCACGCGGATCACGCCGATGCCGCCGGAGAGCTTGGCGAGACGCTCCTGGAGCTTCTCGCGGTCCCAGTCGGAGTCGGTCGCGGCGGCCTCGGCCTTGATCTGGGCGATCCGGGCCTCGACGTCCTCGGGCGCACCGCCGCCGTCGACGATGGTGGTCTCGTCCTTGGTGACGGTGATGCGGCGGGCGGAGCCGAGCACGTCCAGGTCGGCCTGCTCGAGCTTCATGCCGAGGTCCGGGGAGACGACCTGGGCGCCGGTGAGGATCGCGATGTCCTGCATCATGGCCTTGCGGCGGTCGCCGAAGCCCGGAGCCTTGACGGCCACGACGTTCAGGGTGCCGCGGATCTTGTTGACCACGAGGGTGGACAGGGCCTCGCCCTCGATGTCCTCGGCGATCACGAACAGCGGCTTGTTGGCCTGCACGACCTTCTCCAGCAGGGGCAGCAGCTCCTGCACGTTGGAGATCTTGCCCGAGTTGATCAGGACGTAGGCGTCCTCGAGCACGGCCTCCTGACGCTCGGCGTCGGTGACCATGTACGGGGACAGGAAGCCCTTGTCGAACTGCATGCCCTCGGTGACGTCCAGCTCGGTGGAGGTCGTGGAGGACTCCTCGATGGTGATGACGCCGTCGGTGCCGACCGTGTCGAACGCGCGGGCCAGCAGCTCGCCGACCTCGTCGTTCTGGGCCGAGATGGCGGCCACGTGGGCCACCTCCTTGCCCTCGACCGGGCGGGCGTTCTCCTGCAGGCGCTGCTCGACGGCGGCCACGGCCACCTCGATGCCCCTCTTGACCTCGCCCGGCGCGGCGCCGGCGGCGACCTGGCGCATGCCCTCGTTCACGAGCGCCTGGGCCAGCACGGTGGCGGTGGTGGTGCCGTCGCCTGCGATGTCGTTGGTCTTGGTGGCGACCTCCTTGGCGAGCTGGGCGCCCATGTTCTCGTACGGGTCCTCCAGCTCCACCTCACGGGCGATCGTGACGCCGTCGTTGGTGATGGTGGGGGCGCCCCACGCCTTGTCGAGCACCACATTGCGGCCCTTGGGGCCGAGGGTGACCTTGACGGTGTCGGCGAGCTTGTCGATGCCGGCCTGGAGGGCGCGGCGTGCGTCGTCGTTGAAAGCCAGCTGCTTGGCCATGACGGACGCTCCTTTCGTTCAGGGAGTCAGGGGGTGCGGAGACGCGAGGGGCCCGGGGCGCGCGCACCGGTGCGGTGCGTGCCGCTCACCGGGCCCGTCGCGGTGGGGTCACTTGGTGACGACGGCCAGCACGTCGCGGGCGGAGAGCACCAGGTACTCCTCGCCGCCGACCTTGACCTCGGTGCCGCCGTACTTGGAGTACAGCACCACGTCACCCTCGGCGACGTCGACCGGCACGCGGTTGCCGTTCTCGGCGACCCGGCCCGGGCCCACGGCCACGACCTGGCCCTCCTGCGGCTTCTCCTTGGCGGTGTCCGGGATCACGAGGCCCGACGCGGTGGTCTGCTCGGCCTCCAGGGGGCGGACAACGATGCGATCCTCGAGGGGCTTGATGGAGACAGACATGCTGCACACTCCTTCTTCGTCGACGTGCGGCTCCGGCGGGCTCGCCGGTCCGCTGATGCTGTGGTCTGCGGGTGCGCCACGGGCGTCAGACCCTCCGTCGTCGCGGTGCCGGACGGTCCACCTCGGGCATTGGCACCAGGTACCCCCGGGTGCCAGCCCCGATTCTACTCCGGGTTTTGGCACTCCTTCAACATGAGTGCCAGCCGTGTCCCCGCCGTCCGCCGAGGGCGGAGGTCGGTGGCACGATGCGGTGGGGCGGCGGGCCGGGCGGGTTCCGGGCCCGGGGGCACACGGAGTGGTCACGACTGCGGCCGGGATCCTGTCCCTCCCCCACTCCCCACCCTGCCCCCCGCCACCCTCCGTGGGCAGAAACCGCACCCCCGCCCATCGCGTGGGCAGCATCCGCAGGTTTTCGATCTCCGTGGGCAGAAGCGCCCTCTCTTCCGCCCACGGATGTTGCGTGGGCGGAACTCCTCGCAGTTCTGCCCACCGAGCCATGACGACGTCGTCCCGACGGGACAACCGGCCGTCGCCGAGTCCTGCACAGCCGGCCCACCCCGCGCCGTTGTGCACAGACACGCGGCCCGCCCGGCCGCCGTCGGACCGACCGCGTCAGGGTCGACCCATGCCCTTCGCTCCCGACCTCCCCCTCGTCCCCGTCTTCACCACCCGCGACGTGCTCGAACGCGGTCTACCGCCCAGCCGGGTGCGGCGGTCCGACGTCCTCCGCCTCGCCCGCGGCATCCACCGTCGCCGTGACATGCCGCTGCGCACCTGGGAGTCGGCTGGGCTCCCGCCGCCGCACCACGGGGTCGGCCTCGACCTGCTGACCGCCCTCCTGCGGTCCCGTCCCGACGCCGTCCTCTCCCACGAGACGGCGGCGCACCTCCACGGCCTCCCGCTTCCCCCGGGCGGGGCCACGCGACGCGCCGCCGTCGAGATCACGTTGCACCGCGGCACCGCACGGGCGCGGATCCCCGGCGTCATGGAGCACCGCAGACCCCTGCCCGCCGGCCACGTCACCTCCGTGCTCGGGCTACGGGTGACGACGCCGGAACGGACCTGGCTCGATCTGTGCTCGATCGGCCACCCCTGGGACGAGGCATCCCTCGTGTCGGCGGGTGACCACCTGGTCCGTCACCCCTGGTCTCCGCGCGGCCGGCGGCCTCCCATCACCACGGTCACCGCGCTGCACGAGGCGATGCGGCCGCTCGGGCGGTTCGTCGGAAGACCGCGGGCGACGGCGGCGCTCGAGCGCGTACGGGTGGGTGCCGACTCGCCGCAGGAGACCCGGCTGAGGCTGGCGCTCGTCGAGGCGGGGCTGGGCGAGCCGGCTCTGCAGCACGTGTTCGACCCCGGGCGGCGGGACGCCCCCGAGGCCGATCTGTGGTTCGAGGACTGCCGGCTCGTCCTCCAGTACGACGGCGAGGTGCACCGGAGTGCCGAGCAACACGCCCGGGACGCCCGGCGAGACCAGTACTACGCGGAGCGTGGGCAGATGACCCTGCACGTCACGGGCCGGGACGTCGGCGAGGGATACGCGCGGGTGATCGAGGCCGTCCTCAGACGACGGGCACAGGTCTCGAACGGCTGGGATGCATGACGTCGTCGTCGCGTATGGCCCTGCCGTCCATGCGCAGGGGTTCCGTGGGCAGAAGCGAGGGTGCTTCTGCCCACGGAACCTGGAAACACGCGGGTTCTGCCCCCGGAAGGCGAGACCCGGCGGGTTCTGCCCACGGAACGCTCGCGTCGGCCGGGCACCCGACCCCCGCCCGGACCGACCCGGGCCGGCCTCACCGTCGCCCCGCTCAGTAGTACACGGCCAGCGGCCCGTGCGGTCCGTCCACCACGCTGCAGGGGGTCTTGAAGATCCGCTCCAGCACCTCAGGGCGCAGGATCTCGGCCGGGGTGCCGGTCTCCACCACCTGGCCGTCGCCCATGGCCACGATCCGGTCGGCGTAGTGGGCGGCGAAGTTGATGTCGTGCAGCACGATCACCACGGTCCGGCCCAGCTCGTCGGCCGCCCGACGCAGCTGCTGCATCATCTGCACCGAGTGCTGCATGTCCAGGTTGTTCAGCGGCTCGTCCAGCAGCACGTACTCGGTGTTCTGCGCCAGCACCATCGCCACGTACGCCCGCTGCCGCTGGCCGCCCGAGAGCTGGTCGAGGTACCGGTTCTCGAACGGGCCGAGGTTGAGGAAGTCGATCGCGTCGGACACGTGCCGCTCGTCCTCCAGGGTCAGCCGGCCGCGCGTGTACGGGTAGCGCCCGAACCCCACGAGCTGCCGCACGGTCAGCCGCGTCACGAAGTGGTTCTCCTGCCGCAGGATGGACAGGGTCTGCGCGATCTTCCGGGACGGCGTCGTGGTGATGTCGTGCCCGCCCACGGCGATCGTCCCGGCGTCGGCGTCCTGCAGCCGGCCGATCATCGTCAGCAGCGTGGACTTGCCCGCCCCGTTGGGCCCCACGAGCGCCGTCACTCCCCCGGCCTGGATGTCCAGGTCCACGGGTCCGATGCACACCTCGTCGCTGTGGCGCTTCACCACGCCGCGCAGCTCGATCACAGACGTCCCTTTCTCATCACGACGACCAGGAAGGTGATGCCGCCGATCAGCTCGATGACCACCGTGACCGCACCCCCCGCGTAGAACACGTGCCGCAGCACGAAGTAGGCGCTCGTGAGCACCGCGTACCCGGCCAGCGCCGCCACCGGGAGGATGAACCGGTGGTCGTGGGTGTCGACGAGGCTGTACGCCAGCGTCGCCACGAGGAAGCCGAGGAACGTCATCGGGCCCACGAGCGCGGTGGTCATGGCCATCAGCACGGAGACCAGCAGCAGCGTCACCATGAGCTCGCGCCGGTGGGGCAGGCCCAGGTTGGTCGCGGCGTCGGCGCCGAGCGCCACCGTGTTCAGGCGGCGGGAGCGCAGCCACAGCAGCGCGCACACGACGACGGCGATGGGCGCGGCGATCGCCACGTACTCGGTCCGGGCGTTGGAGATGTTGCCGAAGAGCCGCGCGCTCAGCAGGTCGAACGAGTTCGGGTCCAGCAGTCGCTGCATGAACGTGCTCAGCGCGGCCAGCCCGCCGCCCAGCACCACGCCCACGAGCAGCATCAGATGGACGCTGCCGTAGGGCCGGGAGAGCAGCCACGAGTACAGGGCCGTCGCCAGCGCCACCATGAGCGCGGCCTGGGCGAGGAACGGCCCCACCCCGGTCAGCACCGCGACGCCGGCGGCTCCCAGCACGTACACGGCGACGGTCGACACGGCGGTGTAGAGCGCCTCGAACCCCATGATCGAGGGCGTGATGATGCGGTTGCCCGTCACCGTGTGGAAGGTGACGGTCGCGAAGGAGTGGCACAGTGCCACGATGCCGATCACGCCCAGGGACTCCACGCGCATCCGCGCGATCATCCAGAACGCGCGCGAACCGGGTTCGGCCTCGTTGCCCCACAGCAGGATCCCGGCGGTGGAGAGCACGGCGACGGCGGCCAGCACGGCGACGACGACCGCATACCTCCGGCGGTCGGCGGCGGTGACGAACGCGCCGGACCGGCGCGGGGCGTCGGCCTCGACGGGCCCGGCCGCGGTGGCGCCGCCGGGCGGGGCGGGGATGCGACCCGGGGCGGTCGCGAGCGGCTCAGCCATGCTTGGCCTGCCTCAGCAGCAGGGCGAGGAACACGATCGCGCCCACGAGGCCCAGGATCAGCGAGATGGGCACCTCGAACGGGGCGATCACGGTGCGCCCGATCAGGTCGCAGACGATCACGATCCACACGCCGACCATGACCACCCAGGGCAGGTTCGTCCGCAGGTTGTCGCCGCGCACCATGGACACGAGGTTGGGGACCACGAGCCCCAGGAACGGGAGGGCCCCGATCACCACGGTGACCACGCCGGTGGCCACGGCCACCATGGCCACGCCGGTGAGGATCACGGCGTCGTAGTTGAGGCCGACGTTCGTGGCGACGTCCTTGCCGAGGCCGGCCACGGTGAAGCGGTCCGCGATGACGAAGACCGCCACGCACACGATCAGCACGAGGAAGAGCAGCTCATACCGGCCGCGGACCACGGAGGTGAACGAGCCCGCGAACCACGCGCCCACCTGCTGCAGCATGTCCGTCTGGAGGGCGAGGAACGTCGACGCGGCGCCCACGACGGCGCCGAGCATGATGCCCACGATCGGCACGATGAGGGAGGACTGCAGGCGCACCCGCCGCAGGAAGAGGAAGAAGACGAGGGTGCCGACGAAGGCGAAGAGGATGGCCCCGACCATCCGGGTCACCAGGCCCGCACCCGGCACGAGCACCATGGTCACCAGCAGGCCGAGGCCGGCCCACTCGGTGGTGCCCGTGGTGCTGGGCTCCACGAAGCGGTTCTGCGTCATGAGCTGCATGATCAGCCCGCACATCGCCATCGAGGCGCCGGCCAGCACGAGGGCGACCGTGCGCGGCACGCGCGTGATGGCGAACATCTCGCGTCCGCCCTCCGCGCCGACGTCGTACACGCCCACGAACAGCGAGACCACGATGAGGGCCGCGGTCACCACGACGCCGACCAGCAGCGGCCAGGTGCGCTGCCAGCGGGTGCGCTCGGGCCGCAGGACGGCGGGCGGGACCCAGCACACGCGGTCGCCCCGCCCCGGCTCCTCGAGCCGGGGCGGGGCGTCGGCGACGTGGTGACGCACGTCGAGAGTCACTGCGCGCCTTCGAAGGCCTTCGCGAGGTCCTCCATGACGGTGGTGTGGTTCTGGATGTCCTCGGCGACGTAGAAGTCGGCGGGCAGGTAGACGATGTTGCCCTCCTTCACCGCGGTCACGTCCTGGAGGGCCTCGGAGCGCTCGATCAGCTCGGCGGCGGTGGCGTTCTCCTCGCCGATGGCGGCGTCGCGGTCCATGACGATCAGCCAGTCCGGGTTCGACTTCGCGATGGCCTCGACGGAGATGTCGTCGCCCTGGTGGTTGTCGGTGCCCGACTGCTCGAGGGCCGGGGTCAGCTCCAGCATGTCGAAGAACGGGCCGATGGCGCGACCGGTGCTGGGCGCGACGTACGACAGCTCTCCGCCCGAGGCGATGAGGCCCATGACGGTCTGCTCGGGGTCGTAGGCGTCCTTGGCGCGCTGGGTGGCGGCGTCGAAGTCGGCGATGAGCTTCTCGGCATCGGCCTCGTGGCCGGTGGCCTCGCCCAGCAGGGTGGTCAGCTCCTTCAGGCCCTCGTCCATGGGGGTCTGCGTGACGTCGAAGTCCGTGTCCACGACGGCGGCGTCGCCGGTCAGCTCGTCGATCTCGGCCTTGCGCTCGTTGAACCGCTGGCCGTTGAACACGACGTCCGGCTCGGCCGTGACGAACAGCTCCATGTCCGGCTCCCGGTGGTTGCCGATGTCGGCGACCGAGTCGTCCTGGAGGTAGGAGGGCCCGCCCTCGCCCTTGTACATGATCTGCTTCGGTGCGGCCGACAGCTCGACTCCCCAGTCGTCCAGGGTGCGGAAGGTGCGGTTGTCCGTGGCGATGACGGAGTCGACCTCCTCCGGCAGGGTGACCTCGGCGCCGGACATGTCGGTGACGGTGACCCCGGTCGCGATGCCGCCCGAGGCGGCCGAGGAGCCGCCGGCGGCGCTCGCGGAGGCCGAGGACTCGCCGGAGGCGCTCGCGGAGGACGAGCCCGTGGCCGCGCCGCCGGCGGAGCAGCCGACGAGGGCGAGGGCCGCCACCGAGGTCAGGGCGAGACGGGCGAGGCGGGGGGCGCTGACGGAACGCGGCATGGTTCTCCTTCTGGGCGGCGGGGCTGCCCCGGGATGAGCAGTCGGGGTGGTGGGCGCGCTCCCGTGGAGGTGAGCCTTGCCTCAGTCGAATACCGTACACGAGGGTGCCGTAATCCCCCAACGGGGGTTCGACGGCTCCCGCCGCCCGGGGCCCGCGGCCTCGAGCCCCGTCAGTCCAACGGCGTCACCTCGAGGGCGAACCGCGACCGACCCACGCGCGCCAGCACGAGGGTGGCGTGCCGTCCGGCCCCGCCACGCCGGCCCGGCTTCGCCCCGCCGAGGACGGCGCGACGCACCTCCTCGGGCGTCTCGCGGATGCCCCGCTTCTTCACGTCCAGCCGGCCCACCCCGGTCTCCTTCGCCCAGCGCCGCAGGGAGGCCAGGTGGAAACCGTGCACCGCCTCGATCCGATGGGCGCGGGCCAGGCCGTCGTGCACGGGCTCGGGCGCGACGAGGTAGGCCAGGTGGGGGTCCAGCTGCCGCGTCGGCACGGGCCAGGACGCGGCCAGGTCCGTCACGAGTCCGGCCCGGATGACGGCGCCGTCCGGCTCGTGCAGGACCGCGCCGACGAGCCCCGCCATGCCCTCCTCCCCCACGGCCTCGACCTCGGGCGAGTCGCCGAAGTCCGCGCCGGAGACGAGCTGCGCCGTCGTCGTCTCCCCGCCCCGGACGGTCATGACGCGCGCCGCCCGCCGCACCCCGGGGCGGGCCGCCGCGTTGAACCACAGGGCGGCCTCCACGACGTCGCCGTCGACGCTCACCCACTCGGCCTCGGCGCCCGCCGGCACGGCCTCGTGCGGGAGCCCCGGGCCGAGCTTGACACCGAGCGGGACGCCCGTCGCGGCGATGTCCGTCACGACGCTCAGGGGCGGGGAGAACGCCTCGGGGTCGAACACGCGCGCGGACCCGCCCCCGCCGACCTGACGGCGGGCGGGGTCCAGCCACACCGCGTCCGCCTCGGCGGGCACGTGGGCGCGGGCCCAGGCCA
>NZ_RBLN01000002.1:0-43561 GCF_003989405.1 Micrococcus sp. HSID17227
CGGGTCCCGGGTGGAGGTCGTGGCCGTGGGCCGGGCCGCCGGGGCGTGGCTCGAGCCGCTCGCGGCCGCGGCACGCGAGGCCATGCAGAACGCGGCCCGGCACGCCGGCGACGCGCAGGTCTTCGCGGAGGCCGGTGAGGACGACCATGGCCGCACCGTCGCGGAGGTGTTCGTCCGGGACCGTGGCCCCGGCTTCGACCTGCACACGGTCCCGGCCGACCGGCTCGGCGTGCGGGAGTCGATCCTCGGCCGCATGGAGCGTGCCGGCGGGGCCGCCCGCATCCGGTCCGGCCCGGGCGGCACCGAGGTCCACCTGACGCTGACCGAGCCCGAGGGAGCGCGAGCGCGCGCCGGACAGGAGCACCCATGACCGACCCCGCCCCGCGCACGGCCGTCATCGTGGACGACCACGCGATCTTCCGCTCCGGCCTGCGCGCCGACCTGGACCCGGACCGACTGGCCATCGTCGGCGAGGCCGGGGACGTGGACGAGGCCGTCCGCACCGTGCTGGACCTGGTGCCGGATGTGGTGCTGCTGGACGTGCACCTGCCCGGCGGGGCCGGCGGCGGGGGAGCGGAGGTGGCCGAACGCGTCCTCGCGCGCCGACCCGCGCAGCGGTTCCTGGCACTGTCCGTCTCGGACGCGGCCGAGGACGTCGTCGCCGTGATCCGTGCGGGGGCCCGCGGCTACATCACCAAGACGGCCTCCGGCGTGGAGGTGGCGGACGCGGCGGTCCGCGTGGCCGACGGCGATGCCGTGTTCTCGCCCCGACTGGCCGGGTTCGTCCTCGACGCCTTCCGCGGCACGGCGCCCGCGTCCCCGCCCGTCCCCGCCGCGGCGACGAGCGGGGCTGCGGCCCCCGACGAGGACCTCGACCGGCTCTCGGCACGGGAGCGGGAGGTCATGCGGCTGATCGCCCGCGGCTACACCTACCGGGAGGCCGGGGCGGAGCTGTTCATCTCGGACCGCACGGTCGAGACCCATGTGTCCTCCGTGCTGCGCAAGCTCCAGCTCTCCAACCGCCACGAGCTGACCCGCTGGGCCGCGCGCCGCGGATACGCCTGAGCCCCGCGGCACGCGGCGTCGCGGGGCTCAGGGGTGGGGTGTGCGGCTCAGGCGCTGAGCAGGGCGCGGATGCGCTCGACGCCCTCGGCGAGGTCCGCATCGCCCAGCGCGTAGGACAGTCGCAGATAGCCGGACGGGCCGAACGCCTCGCCCGGGACCACGGCGACCTCCGCCTCGTCGAGGATGAAGGCGGCCAGCTCGGCCGACGTCGCGGGGGTGACGCCGCCGCGGTAGGTCTTCGCGAGCGCCTCCCGCACGTCCACGTACGCGTAGAACGCACCCTGCGGGGTGGGACAGTGGAAGCCCGGCACGGCGTCCATGGCTTCGACCATGGCCCGGCGCCGGCGGTCGAACGCCGTCTTCATCTCCGCCACGGCGTCCAACGGGCCGGCGATGGCGGCCAGCGCGGCCCGCTGCGACACGTTGGCCACGTTCGAGGTGGCGTGGGACTGCAGGTTCGTGGCGGCCTTGACCACGTCCAGCGGACCGGCCATCCAGCCGACGCGCCAGCCCGTCATCGCGTAGGTCTTGGCGACGCCGTTGAGGATCACGGACTGCTCCGCCAGCTCGGGCACGGCGCGGACGATCGAGGTGAACGGCATGCCGTCGTAGGTCAGGTGCTCGTAGATCTCGTCGGTGACCACCCACAGCCCCCGCTCCCGTGCCCACTGGCCGATCGCCGCCGTCTCCTCGGGGGAGTACACGGCGCCGGTGGGGTTGGAGGGGGAGACGAACAGGAGCACCTTGGTGCGGTCCGTGACGGACTCGTCGAGCTGGTCCACGGTGACCTTGTAGCCCTGCTCGGGGCCGGCGAACACCTCCACCGGCACGCCGCCGGCCAGGCGGATCGCCTCGGGGTAGGTGGTCCAGTAGGGGGCGGGGACGAGCACCTCGTCCTGCGGGTCCAGCAGCGCGGCGAAGGCGTTGTACACGGCCTGCTTCCCGCCGTTGGTCACCAGCACCTGGGCGGCCTCGAGGGATACGCCGGAGTCGCGCAGCGTCTTGTCCGCGATCGCCTCGCGCAGCTCGGGCAGGCCGGAGGCGGGGGAGTAGCGGTGGTTCTTCGGGTCCCGGGCCGCGGCGACGGCGGCCTCCACGATGTAGTCCGGGGTGGGGAAGTCGGGCTCGCCGGCGCCGAAGCCGATCACCGGGCGCCCGGCGGCCTTGAGCTCCTTGGCGCGGGCGTCGACGGCGAGGGTGGCGGAGGGCGCGATGGCGGACAGACGGGCGGAGACGCGGCGGGCGGGCGCGGCCATGGGGACCTTCTTCGAGCTCGACGGGGAGGGCGGGGCGGAGCGGGGCTCCGTCCTGCCAGGGTACTGACTGCCCGGGACCCGTTCGACTCCCGCCGCCCGATGGCGTATCCTGGGTCTCCGGTACCGCGTTCACGGTCGATCCCGCGAGGGTTCGGCCGGCTCCGTCGGTCCGAAGGGTAGTGGCGCAATTGGTAGCGCAGCGGTCTCCAAAACCGCAGGTTGCAGGTTCGAGTCCTGTCTGCCCTGCTCGATGCCGGGCCTCGTGCTCGGCATCGGACGTGTAGAAAGCGATTCGGCGATCCGACGAGTGAGGCCACGTGACTGAGATGGCGGCGAACGGCGGGGGACCCACCCCCACGCCGAGCAGGCAGCGTCGCGGGCTGTTCGCGCGGATCGCGCTGTTCCTGCGCCAGGTGGTGGACGAGCTCCGCAAGGTCGTCACCCCCACGAGCGAGGAGCTGCTGCGTACGACCGGAGTGGTGCTCGCCTTCGTGGCGTTCATGATCCTGCTGGTCATGGGGCTGGACTGGGTGTTCGGCACCGTGGCGGGTCTCCTGTTCGGCGCCGGCGGCCTCTGAGCCCGGCGCGGACGGTCCCGACATCGCAGGACGCGTCCCCCCGCACGCCCGTGAGGGCCCTCCCCGACGGCAGGGCCCGCCGTCCGTCAGCAGAAAGCAGGAACCGTGTCCGAGCAGGAACTGGATCGTCAGCCCGCCGAGGAGTCCGTCCCGATGTCGGAGGACGCCGTGGCCGAGGAGACCGCCGAGACCGCGCAGGACGCCGGGACGCCCGTCGAGGACGCCCTGGACGAGGCCGCCGGCAGCGGTGACGAGACCGCCGAGGCCACCGTGCAGGAGGCCGACCTGGCCGTCGCCGAGGGCGAGGACGCGCCGACCCCCGTCGAGGAGCAGGCCGACGACGAGCCCGCCGTGGACCCCGCCGAGGAGCTGCGCACCCGCCTGCGCCGCCAGCCCGGCGACTGGTACGTCGTCCACACCTACGCCGGCTACGAGAAGCGCGTGAAGACGAACCTCGAGGCCCGCATCCTGACCCAGGACATGGAGGACTCGATCTACGAGATCGAGGTCCCCATGGAGGAGGTCGTGGAGATCAAGAACACCACGCGCAAGATCGTCTCGCGCGTGCGCATCCCGGGCTACGTGCTCGTCCGCATGGACCTCGACGACGCCTCGTGGGGCGTCGTGCGGCACACCCCGGGCGTCACGGGCTTCGTGGGCAACGACGCCCACCACCCGCAGCCGCTCAGCCTGGACGAGGTGTACGACATGCTCGCCCCGTCCGTGATCCAGGAGGCCGCCCGCGCCGCCGAGAAGGCCGGCCTGGCCGTCCCCGCCTTGGTCGAGTCCGGTGCGCCCGCCGCCCCTGCGATCCACGTGGACTTCGAGGTCGGCGAGTCGGTCACCGTCAACGACGGCCCGTTCGAGACCCTCCCGGCCACGATCTCCGAGATCAAGCCGGAAGCCCAGCAGCTCGTGGTGCTCGTCTCGATCTTCGAGCGCGAGACCCCCGTGACGCTGTCCTTCAACCAGGTGACCAAGGCCATCTGAGGACACCCGACGCTTCCGCACCGGGCCGGCCGCCTGCCGGCCCGGACGCGGCACCGGCCGCCGCGCCACGGCGGCCACCGCCCCCGGTGCGCTCCTGCGCCGAGGGTCCCCCAGTGAGAGAAGGATCCACTCATGGCTCCCAAGAAGAAGGTCACCGGTCTGATCAAGCTTCAGATCCAGGCCGGCGCCGCCAACCCGGCCCCGCCCATTGGCCCCGCCCTGGGCCAGCACGGCGTGAACATCATGGAGTTCTGCAAGGCGTACAACGCCGCCACCGAGTCGCAGCGCGGCAACGTGGTCCCGGTCGAGATCACCGTGTACGAGGACCGCTCGTTCACCTTCGTGACCAAGACTCCGCCGGCCGCCGAGCTCATCAAGAAGGCCGCCGGCGTCGCCAAGGGCTCCGCCACCCCGCACACGGCCAAGGTCGGCACGCTGACCCAGGCCCAGTGCGAGGAGATCGCCCAGACCAAGATGGAGGACCTGAACGCCAACGACGTGCAGGCCGCCGCCAAGATCATCGCGGGCACCGCCCGCTCGATGGGCATCACCGTCGAGGGCTGACGCCCACCCCCACCCCCTTCCAGTGGCAGGGCCGAGCGCGGCCCGCAGACCACGACTGCACAAGGAGAAGAACGCAGATGGCACAGCGCAGCAAGGCATACAAGGCGGCCAAGGCCGCGATCGGCGAGGATCTGTACTCGCCGGTGGAGGCGATCCGCCTCGCCAAGGAGACCAACCCCTCCAAGATCGACGCCACCGTGGAGGTGGCCCTCCGCCTCTCGGTCGACCCCCGCAAGGCCGACCAGATGGTCCGCGGCTCCGTGAGCCTGCCCCACGGCACCGGCAAGACCGCCCGCGTCGTCGTGTTCGCCACCGGTGACCGCGCCGAGGCCGCCCGCGCCGCCGGCGCGGACGTCGTGGGTGACGACGACCTGATCGCCCGGATCTCCGAGGGCTGGGTGGACTTCGACGCCGCCGTGGCCTCCCCGGAGCTCATGGGCAAGGTCGGTCGTCTGGGCAAGGTGCTCGGCCCCCGCAACCTGATGCCGAACCCCAAGACCGGCACCGTGACCCCGGACGTGGCCAAGGCCGTGGCCGACATCAAGGGCGGCAAGATCGACTTCCGCGTCGACAAGCACTCCAACCTGCACTTCATCATCGGCAAGACCTCCTTCGAGGCCAAGGCCCTGGTGGAGAACTACGCCGCAGCCCTCGAGGAGGTCCTGCGTCTGAAGCCGTCTTCCTCCAAGGGCCGCTACATCTCCAAGGCCACCGTGGCCACCACCTTCGGCCCGGGCGTGCCCATGGACCCGAACGTGACCTCGGTGGACTCCTCGGAGCTCTGAGCCACGCGGCCCCGGCGACCGGGGCCCACGACGTCGGCCGGTCGTCCCCGCAGCGGGGACGACCGGCCGACGTCGTCCCGGGTCGATTTTGCGGGCCCGCCCCGGACGTGTACGCTGGTGCGTACCGAAGACCGCCGGTCGTGGTGCCCTGCCTCCGGGCAGACTCCACCGAAGGATCTCCCTGACGGAGACGGCCCGCGCAGGTGAACGTGAGCCACGCTCGCATCCGCTCGTCGACCCTTCGGGTCCGACCGCGTCGATGCTCCCGCCGCGCCCCGTGCATCTGCACGGGGCGTTTTCTCGTCTCGGGGTGGCGGTTCCCACGCATCATCGAGAGGAGTGCCATGGCGACGTCCGCGAAGGAGTCGGCGGTGGCTGAGCTCACGGACCTGTTCCGTGAGTCCAGCGCCGCTGTTCTGACGGAATACCGTGGCCTGACGGTGGCGGAGCTCAAGCAGCTGCGTGACTCCATCCGTCAGGACGCGACCTACGCCGTGGCGAAGAACACGCTGGCCGAGATCGCGGCCAAGGACGCCGGTCTGGAGGGCCTCGAGGCTCACCTGTCCGGTCCCACCGCGATCGCGTTCGTGACCGGGGACCCGGTCAACGTCGCGAAGGCCCTGCGTGACTTTGCCAAGGATCACGAGAAGCTCGTGCTCAAGGGCGGCTACATGGATGGCCAGCCCCTGGACGAGGCCGGCATCAAGCAGCTCGCGGACCTCGAGTCCCGCGAGGTGCTGCTGGCCAAGTTCGCCGGCGCGATGAAGGGCAGCATGTCCAAGGCTGCCGCCCTGTTCCAGGCGCCGCTGTCCAAGACCGTCCGCACGGTCGAGGCGCTGCGCGCCGCGCAGGGCGAGGCTGCCTGAGCAGCCCGCCCCGGGCTGCACGGCCCACCACTTCACAACGTAGTCAAGACGTACCCGTAAAGGAGCCATCATGGCCAAGCTGACCACCGAAGAGCTGCTCGCCGCGTTCGAGGAGCTGACCCTCATCGAGCTGTCCGAGTTCATCAAGGCGTTCGAGGAGAAGTTCGACGTCACCGCCGCCGCCCCCGTGGCCGTGGCCGCCGCCGGCGGTGCCGCCGGTGGTGCCGAGGCCGCCGCCGAGGAGAAGGACGAGTTCGACGTCATCCTCGAGGCCGCCGGCGACAAGAAGATCGGCGTCATCAAGGAGGTGCGCGCCCTCACCTCCCTCGGCCTGAAGGAGGCCAAGGACCTGGTGGACGGCGCCCCCAAGCCCGTCCTCGAGGGCGTCAACAAGGAGGCCGCCGAGAAGGCCAAGGAGCAGCTCGAGGGCGCCGGCGCCACCGTCACCCTCAAGTGATGATCGCGGCCTGAGCCGCATCACGCTTCCTCACGAGGCCCCCGGACCCGCACTGCGGACCGGGGGCCTCGTGGCGTTCCAGGTCACGCATCCGCGACTGGACAGGGGCGACGGGCGGGGATAGGATGGATCTTTGCATCTCCCCTGTTCCGTGCTGCCCACAGGACCCCGCGTCCCGCCGTGGCTCGCACGGTTCCGCACGGCCTTCATATAGCGGTGGGCCGGCGCCGCCGTCTCGCGGCAGGGGAGCGAACGGAACCCAGAAGGCCTGTGGAAGGATCCTACGTGGTCGCCTCGAGCACCTCCAACGAAACCGCTACCGTCTCCCCGCGATCCGGCGCCTCCGCCGGACGCGTCTCCTTCGCCAAGATCTCCGAGCCGCTGGACGTGCCGGACCTGCTGGCGCTGCAGACCGAGTCGTTCGACCGCCTGATCGGCAATGAGCGGTGGGCCACGCGCGTCGACGCCGCCCTGGCCGCCGACGACCACTCCGTGCCCGTCACCTCGGGACTGACGGACATCTTCGAGGAGATCTCCCCGATCGAGGACTTCCAGGGCACCATGTCCCTGTCCTTCGCCGAGCCGGAGTTCGCCGACGCGAAGATGACGGAGGAGGAGTGCAAGGATCGCGACGCGACCTTCTCCGCCCCGCTGTACGTCAAGGCCGAGTTCATGAACAACACGACCGGCGAGATCAAGCAGCAGACCGTCTTCATGGGCGACTTCCCGCTGATGACCCGCAACGGCACGTTCATCATCAACGGCACCGAGCGCGTCGTCGTCTCCCAGCTGGTCCGCTCCCCGGGCGCCTACTTCGAGCGCACTCCGGACAAGACCTCCGACAAGGAGATCTTCTCGGCGAAGATCATCCCCTCGCGCGGCGCCTGGTTCGAGCTCGAGGTGGACAAGCGCGACCAGGTCGGCGTCCGCCTCGACCGCAAGCGCAAGCAGCCCGTGACGGTGCTGCTCAAGGCCATGGGCTGGACCGAGTCCCGCATCCTGGAGGAGTTCGGGCACTACGACTCCATTCGCGCCACCCTCGAGAAGGACGGCACCGCGGACCAGGACGAGGCCCTGCTCGACATCTACCGCAAGCTGCGCCCGGGCGAGCCGGCCGCCGTCGACGCCGCGCAGGCGCTGCTGAACAACCTGTACTTCACCCCGAAGCGCTACGACCTCGCCAAGGTGGGCCGCTACAAGCTCAACCGCAAGCTCGGCGTGGACGTGCACCTCGGCGACCCCAACGCGTCCGTGCTCACCGAGGACGACATCGTCCAGATGGTGCACTTCATCGCCGCGCTGCACGCCGGCGAGACCGCCATCAAGGGCACGCGCGACGGCGAGCCGGTGGACGTGCGCGTGGAGATCGACGACATCGACCACTTCGGCAACCGTCGCATCCGCGCGGTGGGCGAGCTGATCGAGAACCAGATCCGCACCGGCCTGTCCCGCATGGAGCGCGTCGTGCGTGAGCGCATGACCACCCAGGACGTCGAGGCGATCACCCCGCAGACCCTGATCAACATCCGCCCCGTGGTGGCGGCGATCAAGGAGTTCTTCGGCACCTCGCAGCTGTCCCAGTTCATGGACCAGAACAACCCGCTGGCCGGCCTGACGCACAAGCGCCGCCTGTCCGCGCTCGGCCCGGGTGGACTGTCCCGCGACCGTGCCGGCATGGAGGTCCGTGACGTCCACCCGTCGCACTACGGCCGCATGTGCCCCATCGAGACCCCGGAAGGCCCGAACATCGGCCTCATCGGTTCGCTGGCGACCTTCGGCCGGATCAACTCCTTCGGCTTCATCGAGACCCCGTATCGCCGCGTGGTCGACGGCCGGGTCACGGACACCGTGGACTACCTGACCGCCGACGACGAGCTGGCCTTCCAGATCGCCCAGGCGAACGCCCCGGTGGACGAGGACGGCCGGTTCGAGGAGGAGCTCGTGCTCTGCCGCCAGCGCGGCGGCGACGGCGAGCCCGTGCTCTCGACCGTGGACGAGATCGACTACATGGACGTGTCCCCGCGCCAGATGGTGTCGGCGGCCACCGCCCTCATCCCGTTCCTCGAGCACGACGACGCCAACCGCGCGCTCATGGGCGCGAACATGCAGCGTCAGGCCGTGCCGCTGCTCCGCTCCGAGGCCCCCTACGTGGGCACCGGCATGGAGAAGTACGTGGCCGTGGACGCGGGCGACTCCGTGACGGCCACCCAGGGCGGCGTCGTGACCGAGGTGGCCGCGGACCTGGTGACCGTCATGAACGACGACGGCACCACCACGCACTACCCGATCATGAAGTTCGCCCGCTCGAACCAGGGCAACGCCTACAACCAGCGGGTGCGCGTGTCCGAGGGCGAGCGGGTGGAGCCGCTGAGCATCATCGCCGACGGTCCCGCCACGGACAACGGCGAGCTCGCGCTCGGCAAGAACCTCCTCGTCGCGTTCATGCCCTGGGAGGGCCTGAACTACGAGGACGCGATCATCCTGTCCCAGCGCATGGTCTCGGAGGACGTCCTCACCTCGATCCACATCGAGGAGCACGAGGTCGACGCCCGCGACACCAAGCTGGGCGCGGAGGAGATCACGCGCGACATCCCCAACGTGTCCGAGGAGGTGCTGTCGCAGCTCGACGAGCGCGGCATCATCCACATCGGCGCGGAGGTGGAGGCCGGCGACATCCTGGTCGGCCGCGTGACCCCGAAGGGCGAGACCGAGCTGACCCCGGAGGAGCGCCTGCTGCGCGCGATCTTCGGCGAGAAGTCCCGCGAGGTCCGCGACACGTCCCTGAAGGTGCCGCACGGCGAGTCCGGCACCGTCATCGGCGTGCGCATCTTCGACCGCGACGAGGACGACGACCTGCCCCCGGGCGTGAACCAGCTGGTGCGCGTCTACGTGGCGCAGAAGCGCAAGATCACCGACGGCGACAAGATGGCCGGCCGCCACGGCAACAAGGGCGTCATCTCGAAGATCCTGCCGCTCGAGGACATGCCGTTCCTGGCGGACGGCACCCCGGTGGACATCGTGCTGAACCCGCTCGGCGTCCCCGGCCGCATGAACCTCGGCCAGGTCATGGAGCTGCACCTGGGCTGGGCCGCCTCGCGAGGCTGGGACATCCAGGGCGAGCCGGAGTGGATCAAGGACCTGCCGAACTTCCCGCGGCAGTCCGGTCCGGTCAACGTGGCCACCCCGGTGTTCGACGGCGCCGAGGCGTACGAGATCACGGGCCTGCTCGGCCACGTGAACGTGACCCGTGACGGCGACCGTCTCATGAGCGACAGCGGCAAGGCGCAGCTGTTCGACGGCCGCACCGGCGAGCCGTTCCCGGACCCGGTGTCCGTGGGCTACATGTACATGCTCAAGCTGCACCACCTGGTGGACGACAAGATCCACGCCCGTTCCACGGGCCCGTACTCGATGATCACGCAGCAGCCGCTGGGCGGTAAGGCCCAGTTCGGCGGCCAGCGCTTCGGCGAGATGGAGGTGTGGGCGCTCGAGGCGTACGGCGCGGCGTTCACCCTCCAGGAGCTGCTGACCATCAAGTCGGACGACATCCACGGCCGCGTGAAGGTCTACGAGGCCATCGTCAAGGGCGAGAACATCCCGGAGCCGGGTGTTCCCGAGTCCTTCAAGGTGCTCATCAAGGAGATGCAGTCCCTCTGCCTGAACGTGGAGGTCCTCTCCGCCGACGGCCAGGCCATCGAGATGCGCGACGCGGAGGACGAGGTCTACCGCGCCGCCGAGGAGCTGGGCATCGACCTCTCCCACGCCGAGCCGAGCTCGGTGGAGGAAGTCTGAGCCGGGCCCGATCCCGCATCCACAAGACGTCACCTGAGAACCACTGAACCAAGGGAGTTCACCGGAGCATGAGCGTGAACAGCATGTCCACTGACAACTCTTTCGGCCTGATGCGCATCGGCCTGGCCACGGCGGAGGACATCCGCCGCTGGTCCTACGGCGAGGTCAAGAAGCCGGAGACCATCAACTACCGCACCCTGAAGCCGGAGAAGGACGGACTCTTCTGCGAGAAGATCTTCGGCCCCACCCGTGACTGGGAGTGCGCGTGCGGCAAGTACAAGCGCGTGCGCTTCAAGGGCATCATCTGTGAGCGCTGCGGCGTCGAGGTGACCCGCTCGAAGGTGCGCCGCGACCGCATGGGCCACATCGAGCTGGCCGCGCCGGTCACCCACATCTGGTACTTCAAGGGCGTGCCCTCGCGCCTGGGCTACCTGCTGGACCTGGCGCCGAAGGACCTCGAGAAGGTCATCTACTTCGCGGCCTACATGATCACCTCGGTGGACGAGGAGGCGCGGCACCGCGACCTGGCCAACCTCCAGGCCGAGTACGACCAGGAGACCCGTGTCCTGGCCGACCAGCGCGACTCCGACATCGCCGCGGTGGCCGCCGACCTCGAGAAGGACCTGGCCAAGCTGGAGTCCGAGGGCGCCAAGGCCGCCGAGAAGAAGAAGGCCCGCGACGCCGCGGACAAGACCATGGCGCAGATCCGCAAGCGCGCGGACGCGGAGCTGGACCGCAAGCAGCAGGTCTGGGACCGCTTCAAGAACCTCAAGGTCGCCGACCTCGAGGGCGACGAGGGCCTGTACCGCGCCATGCGGGACAAGTACGGCCAGTACTTCGAGGGCGCGATGGGCGCGGAGGCGATCCAGCGTCGCCTGCAGACCTTCGACCTCGAGGCCGAGTCCGAGATGCTGCGTGAGACCATCAAGACGGGCAAGGGCCAGCGCAAGACCCGCGCCCTGAAGCGTCTGAAGGTCGTCAACGCGTTCCTGACCACGGACAACTCGCCGGAGGGCATGGTCCTGGACGCCGTCCCGGTGATCCCGCCGGAGCTGCGTCCGATGGTGCAGCTGGACGGCGGCCGCTTCGCGACCTCCGACCTCAACGACCTGTACCGTCGCGTGATCAACCGCAACAACCGCCTGAAGCGGCTGCTCGACCTCGGCGCGCCCGAGATCATCGTCAACAACGAGAAGCGCATGCTGCAGGAGGCCGTGGACTCGCTGTTCGACAACGGCCGCCGCGGCCGGCCGGTGACCGGCCCGGGCAACCGCCCGCTCAAGTCGCTCTCCGACATGCTCAAGGGCAAGCAGGGCCGGTTCCGTCAGAACCTGCTCGGCAAGCGCGTGGACTACTCGGGCCGCTCGGTCATCGTGGTGGGTCCCCAGCTCAAGCTGCACCAGTGCGGCCTGCCCAAGCAGATGGCGCTGGAGCTGTTCAAGCCGTTCGTGATGAAGCGTCTCGTGGACCTGAACCACGCGCAGAACATCAAGTCCGCCAAGCGCATGGTGGAGCGCTTCCGTCCGCAGGTCTGGGACGTGCTCGAGGAGGTCATCACCGAGCACCCGGTCCTGTTGAACCGCGCCCCCACCCTGCACCGTCTGGGCATCCAGGCCTTCGAGCCGCAGCTCGTGGAGGGCAAGGCCCTGCAGCTGCACCCGCTGGTCTGCTCCGCGTTCAACGCGGACTTCGACGGCGACCAGATGGCGGTCCACCTGCCCCTGTCGCCGGAGGCCCAGGCCGAGGCGCGCCTGCTCATGCTCTCGAGCCACAACATCCTGAAGCCCTCGGACGGCCGCGCGGTCGCCGTGCCGGCCCAGGACATGATCATCGGCCTGAACCACCTCACCACGGTGCGTCCGGACGAGGTCGGCGCGGGCAACCTGTACGCGACCGTCGGCGAGGCCATCATGGCGTTCGACGGCGGCGACCTGCACCTGAACGCGCCCGCACGGATCGGCGTCGAGGGCTTCGTGCCCTCGGCGGCTGTGCCGGCCCCCGAGGGCTGGTCCGAGGGCGAGATCGCCCTCATCGAGACCACCCTGGGCAAGGTGCTGTTCAACGAGCTGCTGCCGGACGACTACCCGTGGCTGGACAAGCAGGCGACCAAGGGCACCCTCGGTCAGCTGGTCAACGACCTGGCCGAGCGCTACCCGATGGTCGTCACCGCGCAGACGCTGGACAACCTCAAGGACGCCGGCTTCCACTGGGGCACCTGGTCGGGTGTGACCGTGGCGATCTCGGACATCACCTCCGACTTCGACAAGGCCGCCATCATGGAGGGCTACGAGGAGCAGGCCCAGCGCGTGCAGCAGCAGTACGACAAGGGCCTGATCGCGGACGATGAGCGTCGCTCCGAGCTGATCGACATCTGGAACAAGGCCACCGACGAGGTCGCCGCGGCCATGAAGGACGGCCTGCCGGAGCTCAACACCATCAACCGCATGGTGTCCTCCGGTGCGCGAGGCAACTGGCTCCAGGTGCGCCAGATCGCGGGCATCCGCGGCCTGGTGGCCAACCCGAAGGGTGAGATCATCCCGCGTCCGATCAAGTCCTCGTACCGCGAGGGCCTGTCCGTGCTCGAGTACTTCTCCGCCACCCACGGCGCCCGCAAGGGCCTCGCGGACACCGCGCTGAAGACCGCGAACTCGGGCTACCTGACCCGTCGTCTCGTCGATGTGTCCCAGGACGTCATCGTCCGCGAGGACGACTGCGGCACCGAGCGCGGCCTGTCCGTGACGATCGCCGCGCCGAACGCCGACGGCGAGCTGGTGGCCCACGAGCAGGTCGAGAACTCGGCCTTCGCCCGCACGCTGGCCCAGGACGTCACGGGCGAGGACGGCACGGTGCTGGCCTCGGCCGGCGCCGACGTGGGCGACGTGCTGATCGGCGAGCTGGTGGCCGCAGGCGTCACGGAGATCAAGGTCCGTTCGGTCCTGACCTGCGAGTCCGCCGTGGGCACCTGCGCGAAGTGCTACGGCCGCTCCATGGCCACCGGCCAGCTGGTGGACATCGGCGAGGCCGTCGGCATCATCGCGGCCCAGTCGATCGGTGAGCCGGGCACCCAGCTCACCATGCGCACGTTCCACACCGGCGGTGTGGCCTCGGCCGACGACATCACGCAGGGTCTGCCCCGCATCCAGGAGCTCTTCGAGGCCCGCACCCCGAAGGGCGTGGCCCCGATCTCCGAGGTCGCCGGCCGCGTGACCATCGAGGACACCGAGACGTCCGTGCGCCTGCTGCTCACCCCGGACGACGGCTCCGAGGAGATCGCCTACCCGGTGCTGCGCCGTGCGCGCATCCTCGTGGCCGACGGCGAGCACGTGCCGGTGGGCACGCAGCTCGTGGCCGGCGCCGTGGACCCGAAGCAGGTCCTGCGCGTGCTCGGCCCGCGGGCCGCACAGCGGTTCCTCGTGGACGAGGTGCAGAACGTGTACCAGTCCCAGGGCGTGGGCATCCACGACAAGCACGTGGAGGTCATCGTCCGGCAGATGCTGCGTCGCATCACCGTCATCGAGTCCGGTGACACCGACCTGCTGCCGGGCGAGCTCACGGACCGGGCGCGCTTCGTGGCCGCCAACCGCGCCGCCGTCGCCGAGGGCCGCCAGCCGGCCTCCGGCCGCGACGAGCTGATGGGCATCACGAAGGCCTCGCTGGCCACGGACTCGTGGCTGTCGGCCGCGTCCTTCCAGGAGACGACCCGCGTCCTGACGCAGGCGGCCATGGAGGGCAAGTCCGACCCGCTGCTGGGCCTGAAGGAGAACGTGATCATCGGCAAGCTGATCCCGGCCGGCACGGGCCTGGACCGCTACACGAAGACCGTCGTGGAGCCGACGGAGGAGGCGAAGGCCAACCTGTTCGCCTCGCCGGCCGGCTTCGCGGACTTCGACTACCCGGGCCTGGACCAGTCGCTCGGCGAGAACGACTTCCACGCCGTCTCGCTCGACGACTACGGCCGCGGGGGCGACTTCCGCGCCTGATCCGTGTCCCCCAGGGGGCCCGCCGCTCCGCCGCTCACGCGGGGGAGGGGCGGGCCTCCTGGCCGTGCGGGGCCGGCTCGTCGATGGCGCCGGGGCGTGCTATGCTGTCAAGGATTGTTTTTCGTGTGGCAAATTGGACGCTGTCCGGGTCGCGGGGTCATTGCGCGGCAGATGCCACACTTTTGCACGCCTGCGGACGTCTGCTCGTTGCGAGCCCCCAGGGAGAGGCAGAGCAGAGGAACGAACAGCCGGCGCCCCGGGCGCTGGTCGATCACGTCAGCGATCACCGAAACACAGGAAGGCTGAAGAGTGCCTACGATTCAGCAGCTGGTCCGCAAGGGCCGCTCACCCAAGGTCGTCAATACGAAGGCCCCTGCGCTGCAGGGGAACCCCATGCGTCGTGGCGTGTGCACCCGTGTGTACACCACCACGCCCAAGAAGCCGAACTCGGCGCTGCGCAAGGTCGCCCGTGTGCGCCTGAACGGCGGCATCGAGGTCACCGCCTACATCCCCGGCGAGGGCCACAACCTGCAGGAGCACTCGATCGTGCTCGTCCGCGGCGGTCGTGTGAAGGACCTGCCCGGCGTGCGCTACAAGATCGTGCGCGGCGCCCTCGACACCCAGGGCGTGAAGAACCGCGGCCAGGCCCGCTCCCGCTACGGAGCCAAGAAGGAGAAGAAGTAATGCCTCGTAAGGGTCCTGCGCCGAAGCGCCCCCTCGTCGTCGATCCCGTCTACGGCTCCCCGCTGGTCACGCAGCTGATCAACAAGGTGCTCGTCGACGGCAAGAAGTCCACCGCCGAGCGCATCGTGTACGGCGCGCTCGAGGGCGCCCGTGCCAAGAACGGCGCCGATCCCGTGGCCACCCTCAAGAAGGCCATGGACAACATCAAGCCGGCCCTCGAGGTGCGCTCCCGCCGCGTCGGCGGCGCCACCTACCAGGTGCCCGTCGAGGTCAAGCCGGGCCGCTCCACGGCCCTGGCCCTGCGCTGGCTGGTCGGCTTCTCCAAGGCCCGCCGTGAGAAGACCATGACCGAGCGCCTGATGAACGAGATCCTGGACGCCTCGAACGGCCTGGGCGGTGCCGTGAAGCGTCGCGAGGACACCCACAAGATGGCCGAGGCCAACAAGGCCTTCGCCCACTACCGCTGGTGATCCGTGTGGCCCGGGGCGCGCGATCCGCGCCTCGGGCCGCCGGTGCGTCCTCTCGGACGGGCCACCCACCGCATCCACCTCACGAGCCCCCCATTCCACCCGACCAAGGGAGACACCGTGGCACAGGACGTGCTGACTGACCTGCACAAGGTCCGCAACATCGGCATCATGGCCCACATCGATGCCGGCAAGACCACCACCACCGAGCGCATCCTGTTCTACACGGGTGTCAACCACAAGCTGGGCGAGACCCACGACGGCGGCGCGACGACGGACTGGATGGAGCAGGAGAAGGAGCGCGGCATCACCATCACCTCCGCCGCGGTGACCTGCTTCTGGAACGACCACCAGATCAACATCATCGACACCCCCGGCCACGTGGACTTCACGGTCGAGGTGGAGCGCTCGCTGCGCGTGCTCGACGGCGCCGTCGCCGTGTTCGACGGCAAGGAGGGCGTGGAGCCCCAGTCGGAGACCGTGTGGCGTCAGGCGGACAAGTACGACGTCCCCCGCATCTGCTTCGTCAACAAGATGGACAAGCTGGGCGCGGACTTCTACTTCACCGTCGACACGATCGTGAAGCGCCTCGGCGCGCGTCCGCTCGTGATGCAGCTGCCGATCGGCGCCGAGAACGACTTCGTGGGCGTCGTCGACCTGATCTCCATGAAGGCCTTCGTGTGGCCGGGCGACGCCAAGGGCGACGTCACCATGGGCGCCTCCTACGAGACCCGCGAGATCCCCGCCGAGCTCCAGGAGAAGGCCGAGGAGTACCGCAACGAGCTCGTCGAGGCCGTCGCCGAGACCTCCGAGGAGCTCATGGAGAAGTACCTCGAGGGCGAGGAGCTCACCGTCGAGGAGATCCAGGCCGGCGCGCGTCAGCTGACCGTGAACGCCGAGGCCTACCCGGTGTTCTGCGGCTCCGCGTTCAAGAACCGTGGCGTGCAGCCGATGCTGGACGCCGTGGTCGCCTACCTGCCGAACCCGCTGGACGCCGGCCCCGTCAAGGGCCACGCCGTGAACGACGAGGAGGTGGTGCTGGAGCGCGAGCCGTCGAAGGATGCGCCGTTCTCGGCGCTCGCCTTCAAGATCGCCACGCACCCCTTCTTCGGCACGCTGACCTTCATCCGCGTGTACTCCGGCCGCCTGGAGTCCGGTGCGCAGGTCCTCAACGCCACCAAGGGCAAGAAGGAGCGCATCGGCAAGCTGTTCCAGATGCACGCCAACAAGGAGAACCCGGTGGACGAGGTGGTCGCCGGCCACATCTACGCCGTGATCGGCCTCAAGGACACCACCACGGGCGACACCCTGTGCGATCCCGCGAACCCGATCATCCTCGAGTCGATGACCTTCCCGGAGCCCGTGATCTCCGTGGCCATCGAGCCGAAGACCAAGGGTGACCAGGAGAAGCTCTCCACCGCCATCCAGAAGCTCGTCGCGGAGGACCCCACGTTCCGCGTGAACCTCAACGAGGAGACCGGTCAGACCGAGATCGGCGGCATGGGCGAGCTCCACCTGGACGTGTTCGTGGACCGCATGAAGCGCGAGTTCAAGGTCGAGGCCAACGTGGGCAAGCCCCAGGTCGCGTACCGCGAGACCATCAAGCGCAAGGTCGACAAGGTCGACTACACGCACAAGAAGCAGACCGGCGGCTCCGGCCAGTTCGCCAAGGTGCAGCTGTCCTTCGAGCCCCTGGACACCGCCGAGGGCGAGGTCTACGAGTTCGAGAACGCCGTCACCGGCGGTCGCGTGCCCCGCGAGTACATCCCCTCGGTGGACGCGGGCATCCAGGACGCCATGAAGTTCGGCGTGCTGGCCGGCTACCCGATGGTCGGCGTGAAGGCCACCCTGCTCGACGGTGCGTACCACGACGTCGACTCCTCGGAGATGGCGTTCAAGATCGCCGGCTCCCAGGCCTTCAAGGAGGGTGTCCGCAAGGCCACCCCGATCATCCTCGAGCCGCTGATGGCCGTGGAGGTCCGCACCCCCGAGGAGTTCATGGGCGACGTCATCGGCGACCTGAACTCCCGCCGCGGCCAGATCCAGTCCATGGAGGACGCCACCGGCGTGAAGGTGGTCAACGCCCTCGTGCCGCTGTCGGAGATGTTCGGCTACATCGGCGACCTGCGCTCCAAGACGCAGGGTCGCGCGGTGTACTCGATGACCTTCCACTCCTACGCCGAGGTCCCCAAGGCCGTGGCGGACGAGATCGTCCAGAAGTCCCAGGGCGAGTGACCGCAGGTCACCTGCTCTGAACGACCTGCCCCGGGTCGGCCGCCGCTGCGGCGGCCGACCCGGGGCGACCGGACCGCCCTCCCCGGCGCGGCGGTCCGCGATCAGGACGGGTCAGGTCCGGTCCGCTCTCGGCGGTCCCGACGGCCTGGAACCGGACTGGCCCTCGTGAGGCCGGGATTTCCCCAACCCCGTACCATCCGAGTAGACTCGGTCAAGTTGTCAGCACGTCCCAGGCGGCTGAGCAGTCTTCTTGACGATGAACCAGTTCTTAGGAGGAACTAGTGGCAAAGGCAAAGTTCGAGCGGACGAAGCCGCACGTCAACATCGGCACCATCGGCCACGTTGACCACGGCAAGACCACGCTGACCGCCGCCATCTCGAAGGTCCTGTACGACAAGTACCCGGACCTGAATGAGGCCCGTGACTTCGCGACGATCGACTCCGCCCCCGAGGAGCGTCAGCGCGGTATCACCATCAACATCTCCCACGTGGAGTACCAGACCGAGAAGCGTCACTACGCCCACGTGGACGCCCCCGGTCACGCCGACTACATCAAGAACATGATCACCGGCGCCGCTCAGATGGACGGTGCGATCCTCGTGGTCGCCGCCACCGACGGCCCGATGGCCCAGACCCGTGAGCACGTGCTCCTGGCCCGCCAGGTCGGCGTGCCGGCCCTGCTCGTGGCCCTGAACAAGTCGGACATGGTCGAGGACGAGGAGCTCCTCGAGCTCGTCGAGATGGAGGTCCGCGAGCTGCTGTCCTCCCAGGAGTTCGACGGCGACGAGGCCCCGGTCATCCGCACCTCCGGTCTGAAGGCCCTCGAGGGCGACCCCAAGTGGGTCAAGTCCGTCGAGGATCTCATGGATGCCGTGGACGAGTACATCCCGGACCCGGTGCGTGACAAGGACAAGCCGTTCCTGATGCCGATCGAGGACGTCTTCACCATCACCGGTCGTGGCACCGTGGTGACCGGTCGCGCCGAGCGCGGCACCCTGAAGATCAACTCCGAGGTCGAGATCGTCGGCATCCGCCCCGTGCAGAAGACCACCGTCACCGGCATCGAGATGTTCCACAAGCAGCTCGACGAGGCCTGGGCCGGCGAGAACTGCGGTCTGCTGCTGCGCGGTCTGAAGCGCGACGACGTCGAGCGCGGCCAGGTCGTGGTGGAGCCGGGCTCCATCACCCCGCACACCAACTTCGAGGCGAACGTCTACATCCTGTCCAAGGACGAGGGTGGGCGTCACAACCCGTTCTACTCGAACTACCGCCCGCAGTTCTACTTCCGCACCACCGACGTCACCGGCGTCATCACGCTGCCCGAGGGCACCGAGATGGTCATGCCCGGCGACACCACCGAGATGTCGGTCGAGCTCATCCAGCCGATCGCCATGGAGGAGGGCCTCGGCTTCGCCATCCGCGAGGGTGGCCGCACCGTGGGCTCCGGCCGCGTCACCAAGATCACCAAGTGATCTGACGCATCCCGTCTCGTGGCTCCGTTGAGCCGCTGACGCGCGACGCCCCCGTCTCCGGGTCTGCCGGAGGCGGGGGCGTCGCCGTGTCTGACGACGGCGCGGCGGCGGCCGCTAGGCTGAGGACATGCCTGAACTGCTCATCCTCATCGTGGTGCTCGCCGTGGCCGCCGTGGCCGTGCGCTGGGCGCTGCGGACCTTCCGTCCCGAGATCGACCGTGCCCGACGCATCCGGCGCGCGAACCGCGGCGGGGAGCTGGAGCGGTGATCCTGCCCAGCCCGCGCCGCCTGTTCGCCATCACGGCGATGGCCGAGATGTTCACCTGGGCCGGCCTGCTGATCGCCATGTGCCTCAAGTACGGCGGAGTCACGGAGCGGGTGGTGCCGGTCGCCGGCGGCGTCCACGGCTTCGTGTTCCTCTGCTACCTCGTGGTGACGGTCGCCGTGTGGATCGACGGGCGATGGCCGGTGACCCGCGGGCTCCTCGGCCTCGGCTCGACGATCGTCCCGTTCATGACGGTCCCGTTCGAGCGGGCCCAGCGGCGGCGCGGCGAGCCGGCCCCGCGGTGGCAGGTCCTGGACCGTGCGCCGGGGGAGCGGAGGCCCCTCGAACGGCTCCTCGTCGTGGTGCTGCGTCATCCAGTGGTCAGCGCGCTTGTGGCGGTCGCCGTGGTCGCCGTCGTCTTCACGCTGCTGCTCAACGCCGGCCCGCCCACCGAGTGGGGCCGCTGAGCCCCGGGGACTGCCGGGCCCGGCTCGCCGATTGGCGGACCGGGCCCGGTTCTGTCTATACTGATTCGGTTGCTCAAGCGCCATTGCGCTGTCGTCGTGTGTCTCGCGGCGGCAGCTCGGCCCAGATGTGACGTCACCACTCCGATCCGCCGCGGGCGTGTGTCTTCCCAGGAATGCGACACGCCCGACCGCGTGGACCGGAGTCCGACGGCGGCGAGGAACCCGGTCCGACCGGATTCGCCCCGCGCGGGTGGAGGACAAGAAGGCGGACCCGATCCGCCGCACAGGGACAGGAACAGCACACCCGACGAGAGAGGCGTGACGCCATGGCGGGACAGAAGATCCGCATCCGGCTGAAGTCGTACGACCACGAGGTCATCGACGTCTCGGCCCGCAAGATCGTTGACACGGTCACGCGCGCAGGCGCGACGGTGGTCGGCCCCGTGCCGCTGCCGACGGAGAAGAACGTGTACTGCGTTATCCGTTCTCCCCACAAGTACAAGGACAGCCGCGAGCATTTCGAGATGCGCACCCACAAGCGGCTCATCGACATCATCGACCCGACCCCGAAGGCCGTCGACTCGCTCATGCGACTGGACCTGCCCGCGGACGTCAACATCGAGATCAAGCTCTGAGAGGGAGGTGCTGAGAGACTATGACCAACACCCAGAACATCAAGGGCCTGCTGGGCACGAAGCTCGGCATGACCCAGGTCTGGGATGAGGACAACAAGCTCATCCCCGTGACCGTGGTCAAGGCAGACCCGAACGTCGTCACCCAGCTGCGCTCCGAGGAGACCGACGGCTACACCGCCGTGCAGATCGCCTACGGCCAGATCGATCCCCGCCGCGTGACCAAGCCCCTGGCCGGTCACTTCGAGAAGGCCGGCGTGACCCCGCGTCGCCACCTCGTCGAGCTGCGCACCGCCGACGCCGCCGAGTACTCGCTCGGCCAGGACGTGACCGTGGAGGTCTTCGAGGCCGGCCAGAAGGTCGACGTCGTGGGCACCACCAAGGGCAAGGGCTTCGCCGGCGCCATGAAGCGCCACGGCTTCGCCGGTGTGGGCGCCTCGCACGGTGCGCACAAGAACCACCGCAAGCCCGGCTCCGTGGGCGGCGCGTCCACCCCCGGCCGCGTGTTCAAGGGCCAGCGCATGCCCGGTCGCATGGGCGCCGTGCGCCAGACCACCATGAACCTGACGCTCCACGGCATCGACGTGGAGAACAACCTCCTGCTGATCAAGGGCGCGGTGCCCGGCTCCAAGGGCCAGGTCGTGCTCGTCCGCAGCGCCGTGAAGGGAGCCTGAGACCATGGCTGAGAACTCCGTGAAGACCATCCAGGTCGATCTGCCCGCCGAGCTCTTCGACGTGCAGTCCAACGTGCCGCTCATGCACCAGGTCGTCGTCGCCCAGCTCGCCGCCGCCCGCCAGGGCACGCACAAGACGAAGCGCCGCGGCGAGGTGTCCGGTGCCGGTCGCAAGCCGTTCAAGCAGAAGGGCACCGGCCGCGCCCGTCAGGGCTCCATCCGGGCCCCGCACATGACCGGCGGTGGCATCGTCCACGGCCCCACCCCGCGCGACTACTCGCAGCGGACCCCCAAGAAGATGAAGGCCGCCGCCCTGCGCGGTGCCCTGTCGGACCGCGCCCGCAACGGCCGCGTCCACGTCGTCGAGGCCCTCGTGTCCGGGACCACCCCGTCCACCAAGGCCGCCAAGGCGGGCCTCGCGTCCCTGAACACCGGCCGCAAGAACGTGCTGCTGGTGATCGACCGGGCCGACGACGTCGCCGCCCTGTCCGCCCGCAACCTGCCTGCGGTCCACACCCTGTACGCCGACCAGCTGAACACCTACGACGTGCTCGTCTCCGACGACGTCGTGTTCACCCAGGCGGCCTACGAGGCGTACGTGGCCCAGGCTTCCGGCGCCAAGAAGGAGGATGCCCAGTGAGCGGCTCCATCAACAAGGATCCCCGCGACGTGATCATCGCTCCCGTCGTGTCGGAGAAGAGCTACGGTCTGATCGACGAGGGCAAGTACACCTTCCTGGTCGACCCCCGCTCCAACAAGTCCGAGATCAAGCAGGCGGTGGAGCGCATCTTCAACGTCGACGTGGCCTCGGTCAACACCCTGAACCGTTCCGGCAAGCGCCGTCGCACCCGCTTCGGGTGGGGCCAGCGCAAGTCCACCAAGCGTGCCATCGTCACGCTCAAGGACGGGACCATCGACATCTTCGGAGGTCCGCTCGCCTGATCGGCGTGCGGAGACCACTTAATCGAGGAACTGACACATGGCTATCCGTAAGTACAAGCCGACCACCCCGGGCCTGCGCGGCTCGTCCGTGGCCGACTTCGCAGAGATCACCCGGTCCACGCCGGAGAAGTCCCTTCTCCGTCCGTTGCACAAGACCGGCGGCCGCAACAACACCGGCCGCATCACCACTCGTCACAAGGGCGGCGGCCACAAGCGCCAGTACCGCCTGGTCGACTTCCGTCGCCACGACAAGGACGGCGTGCCCGCCACCGTCGCGCACATCGAGTACGACCCGAACCGCACCGCCCGCATCGCGCTGCTGCACTACGCGGACGGCGCCAAGCGCTACATCCTGGCCCCGGCCAAGCTGAAGCAGGGCGACGTGGTCGAGGCCGGCCCGAACGCCGACATCAAGCCCGGCAACAACCTCCCGATGCGCAACATCCCCGTGGGCACCACCATCCACGCGGTGGAGCTGCGCCCCGGCGGCGGCGCCAAGATGGCCCGCTCCGCCGGCGCCTCCGTGCAGCTGGTCGCCCGCGAGGGCAAGTACGCCCAGCTGCGCCTGCCCTCCGGGGAGATCCGCAACGTCGACGTGCGCTGCCGCGCCACGATCGGCGAGGTCGGCAACGCCGAGCAGTCGAACATCAACTGGGGCAAGGCCGGCCGCATGCGCTGGAAGGGCGTCCGCCCGACCGTCCGCGGTGTCGTCATGAACCCGGTCGACCACCCGCACGGCGGTGGCGAGGGCAAGACCTCCGGCGGTCGTCACCCCGTCAACCGGAACGGCAAGCCCGAGGGCCGCACGCGTCGTCCGAACAAGGAAAGCGACAAGCTCATCGTGCGTCGCCGTCGTACCGGCAAGAACAAGCGATAAGGGAGCAGGGAAGACATGCCTCGCAGCCTGAAGAAGGGCCCCTTCGTCGATCAGCACCTCTACCTGAAGGTTCTGGCCGAGAACGAGAAGGGCAGCAAGAACGTCATCAAGACCTGGTCCCGCCGGTCGATGATCATCCCGGACATGCTGGGTCACACCATCGCGGTCCACGACGGACGCAAGCACGTCCCGGTGTTCGTCACCGAGTCCATGGTGGGTCACAAGCTGGGCGAGTTCGCCCCGACCCGGACCTACCGCGGCCACGTGAAGGACGACAAGAAGGGCAAGCGTCGCTGAGCCTGAGGGCACAGCATGCTTGACCTTCTCGAGAATCGAAAGAGAGAAGCAATGGAAGCCAAGGCAATTGCGCGCCACCTGCGCGTGACGCCGATGAAGGCCCGGCGCGTCGTCGACCTGGTCCGTGGCAAGCAGGCCACCGAAGCACTGGCCATCCTGAAGTTCGCCCAGCAGGGTGCTTCGGAGCCGGTGTACAAGCTGGTGACCTCCGCGGTGGCGAACGCCCGTGTCAAGGCGGACCGCGAGGGCCAGGCCTTCGACGAGGACGCCCTCTACATCACCGAGGCCTTCGTGGACGAGGGCCCGACCATGAAGCGGTTCCAGCCCCGTGCTCAGGGCCGCGCGTACCGCATCAACAAGCGCACGAGCCACGTGACCGTGGTCGTGGCGTCCAAGGACGAGAAGGGTGGGAACTGACAATGGGACAGAAGATCAACCCCAACGGGTTCCGCCTCGGCATCACCACCGACCACGTCTCGCACTGGTTCGCGGACTCCCACAAGGAGGGCCAGCGCTACGCTGACTTCCTCAAGGAGGACGTCAAGATCCGCGAGCTGATGACCACCGGCATGGAGCGCGCCGGCATCTCCAAGGTGGAGATCGAGCGCACCCGTGACCGCGTGCGCGTGGACATCCACACCGCGCGTCCGGGCATCGTGATCGGCCGCCGCGGCGCCGAGGCCGACCGCATCCGCGGTGAGCTCGAGAAGCTCACCGGCAAGCAGATCCAGCTGAACATCCTCGAGGTCAAGAACCCCGAGACCGATGCCCAGCTGGTGGCGCAGGGTGTGGCCGAGCAGCTCGCCTCCCGCGTGGCGTTCCGCCGTGCGATGAAGAAGGCGATCCAGTCCGCCATGCGCGCCGGCGCGCAGGGCATCCGCATCCAGTGCTCCGGCCGCCTCGGCGGCGCCGAGATGAGCCGCTCGGAGTTCTACCGCGAGGGTCGCGTGCCGCTGCACACCCTCCGCGCGAACATCGACTTCGGCAAGTTCGAGGCCAAGACCACCTTCGGCCGCATCGGCGTGAAGGTCTGGATCTACAAGGGCGACCTGACCGCCAAGGAGCTCGCGGCCAAGGAGGCCGCGCAGCCCTCCGGCCGTGGCCGTGGCGGCGAGCGCCGTGGCGGCGGCGAGCGTCGTCGTCGCAACGATCGCGCCGAGCGTGCTCCCCGCCAGGAGAACGCCGGCGCCGGCGCCGAGACCCCGGCCGCCGCTCCCGCTGAAGGAGGCAACGCCTGATGCTGATCCCCCGTCGCGTCAAGCACCGCAAGCAGCACCACCCCAAGCGTTCCGGCGCCGCCAAGGGCGGCACCACCGTGACGTTCGGCGAGTGGGGCATCCAGGCGCTCACGCCGGCCTATGTGACCAACCGTCAGATCGAGGCCGCCCGTATCGCCATGACCCGCTACATCAAGCGTGGCGGCAAGGTCTGGATCAACATCTACCCGGACCGTCCGATCACCAAGAAGCCCGCCGAGACCCGCATGGGCTCCGGCAAGGGCTCGCCGGAGTGGTGGGTCGCCAACGTCAAGCCCGGACGCGTGCTCTTCGAGCTGTCGGGTGTCACGGAGGACGTCGCCCGTGAGGCGCTCCGCCTGGCCATCCACAAGCTGCCGCTGAAGGCCCGTATCATCCGTCGAGAGGGTGGTGAGTGATCCCATGGCGATCGGCACCAAGGATCTGAACGTCGAGTCCCTGGACGGGATGGACAACGCCCGCCTGCTGGAGGCCCTGAAGTCCTCCAAGGAGGAGCTGTTCAACCTGCGCTTCCAGGCCGCCACCGGTCAGCTGGACAACGCCAGCCGGCTGAAGGCCGTCAAGCGTGACATCGCGCGCATCTACACGATCCTGCGCGAGCGCGAGCTGGGCATCCGCGGCGATGTCGCCGCCGAGGCGCAGGCCGAGAAGAACGAGGAGGCTGCCAAGTGACCGAGCAGACCCCGGCCGTCTCCGAGGAGCGCGGCTACCGCAAGGCCCTCCGTGGCATCGTCGTCTCCGACAAGATGGACAAGACCATCGTCGTCGAGGTCGAGGACCGCAAGAAGCACTCGCTCTACGGCAAGGTGCTGAAGACCTCGAAGCGCGTGAAGGCGCACGACGAGGACAACACCGCCGGCGTGGGCGACCGCGTCCGCCTCGCCGAGACCCGCCCGCTGTCCGCCTCCAAGCGGTGGCGCCTGGTGGAGATCGTCGAGCGCGCCAAGTGATCGACCCGGCCCCCTGAGGGCCGGCGACGCAGAGGGCCGCCCCGTGCACTGGCACGGGGCGGCCTTGTGCGTTAGACTCTGATATTCGTGCGCCCTCTCGTTGGCAGGACCATCCATCCTGTGTGCCGAGGGCCGCGCACGCCGATCCCGGATCCGCCTCGGCCCTGCCCTGCGCGCCCCTCCGCTCTCGACCTCCCCGACGCTGTCTGAACACGCGTCGCCGGGGGACGACGGCGGGCGGCCCGCCTCGGGGGAGGGGTAAGCGTCCCGGGATGCCCGTTCAACCGTTCCGCAAGGCTCGCCCATCGTGGGGGAGAACCGGCGCGACGCTAGGAGAGACAAGTGATCCAGCAGGAGTCGCGGCTCAAGGTCGCCGACAACACCGGTGCGAAGGAAATCCTGACCATCCGTGTTCTCGGCGGTTCCGGACGCCGCTACGCAGGCATTGGCGACACCATCGTCGCCACCGTGAAGGACGCCATCCCCGGCGGCAACGTCAAGAAGGGCGACGTCGTCAAGGCCGTGGTGGTCCGCACCCGCAAGCAGTCCCGCCGTCCCGACGGCTCGTACATCAAGTTCGACGAGAACGCGGCGGTCATCCTGAAGACCGACGGCGAGCCCCGTGGCACGCGCATCTTCGGCCCCGTGGGTCGCGAGCTGCGTGACAAGAAGTTCATGAAGATCGTGTCGCTCGCCCCGGAGGTGATCTGACCTCATGGCCAAGATCAAGAAGGACGACCTCGTCCAGGTCATCAGTGGCAAGGACAAGGGCAAGCAGGGCAAGGTCCTGCGCGTGTTCCCGGCGGATGAGCGCGTGCTCGTCGAGGGCGTGAACCGCGTGACCAAGCACCTGCGCGCCGGCCAGGACAACAACGGTTCCACCGAGGGCGGCCTGCAGGTCGTCGAGGCCCCGATCCACATCTCGAACGTGGCCGTGGTGGACCCGGAGACCAAGAAGCCGACCCGTGTGGGCTACCGCTTCGAGACCGTCGAGAAGGACGGCGTGAGCAAGACCGTGAAGGTCCGCTTCGCCAAGGCCTCGGGGAAGGAGCTGTGATGACCGAGGTGCAGCAGACCGAGAAGGTCACCCCGCGTCTGAAGACCAAGTACCGCGACGAGATCCGCGGCGCCCTGCAGGAGCAGTTCCAGTACGGGAACGTCATGCAGGTGCCGGGTCTCGTGAAGGTCGTCGTCAACATGGGCGTCGGCGAGGCCGCCAAGGACTCCAAGATCATCGACGGCGCGGTCGCCGACCTCACCGCCATCACCGGCCAGAAGCCGATGATCACCAAGGCCCGCAAGTCCATCGCGCAGTTCAAGCTGCGTGAGGGCATGCCCATCGGCACGCACGCCACGCTCCGTGGCGACCGCATGTGGGAGTTCCTGGACCGCCTGGTCACGCTCGCGCTGCCGCGCATCCGTGACTTCCGCGGCCTGTCCGACCGCCAGTTCGACGGCAACGGCAACTACACCTTCGGCCTGTCCGAGCAGACCGTGTTCCACGAGATCGATCAGGACAAGATCGACCGCGTGCGCGGCATGGACATCACCGTGGTGACGACCGCCAAGAACGACGACGAGGGCCGCGCGCTGCTCAAGGCGCTGGGCTTCCCGTTCAAGACCGACCAGTAAGACCTCCACGCCACAGGTCCTCCACCGGTGAACCGGTGGCGGAAACCACGGCGAGAAAGGGCGTGAAGCCCACATGACCATGACCGATCCCGTCGCAGACATGCTGACCCGTCTGCGCAACGCAAACTCGGCCTACCACGACACCGTGTCCATGCCGTCCTCGAAGCTGAAGACTCGCGTCGCCGAGATCCTCAAGGCCGAGGGCTACATCCAGGACTGGCGCGAGGAGGAGGCCGAGGTCGGCAAGAAGCTGACCATCGACCTGAAGTTCGGCCCGCAGCGTGAGCGTGCGATCGCCGGCCTGCGCCGCATCTCCAAGCCGGGCCTGCGCGTGTACGCGAAGTCCACGAACCTGCCCCACGTGCTGGGCGGCCTCGGCATCGCCATCCTGTCCACCTCCTCTGGTCTCCTCACGAACCAGCAGGCCGCCAAGAAGGGCGTGGGCGGAGAAGTCCTCGCCTACGTCTGGTGACGGGCAAGACGGAAGAAAGGCTGAACTGACATGTCTCGAATCGGACGTCTCCCGATCACCATCCCCGCCGGCGTCGATGTGACCATCGACGGCGACCGCGTCTCCGTGAAGGGCCCCAAGGGCCAGCTCGAGCACTCGCTGCCCACGCCCATCACGGTCACCCTCGAGGAGGGGCAGGTCACCGTGGCCCGCCCCGACGACGAGCGTGAGTCCCGTTCCCTGCACGGTCTGACCCGCACCCTCATCAGCAACATGGTCGAGGGCGTGACCAACGGCTTCTCCAAGCAGCTCGAGGTCGTCGGCACCGGCTACCGCGTGCAGGCCAAGGGCCAGGACCTCGAGTTCGCCCTGGGCTACTCCCACCCCGTCCCGGTGAAGGCGCCCCAGGGCATCACCTTCACGGTGGAGGGCAACAAGGTCACCGTCGCCGGTATCGACAAGCAGCAGGTCGGCGAGACCGCCGCCAACATCCGCAAGCTGCGCCGCCCCGACCCGTACAAGGGCAAGGGCGTGCGCTACGCGGGCGAGCAGATCCGCCGCAAGGCCGGAAAGGCAGGTAAGTGATGTCTACTCTGAAGGTGAAGGGCAAGGGCAAGTTCAACGCCCGCACCCGCCGCCACCTCCGGGTGCGCAAGCGGATCTCCGGCACCACCGTCCGTCCCCGCCTCGTCGTCAACCGCTCTGCACGGCACATGTTCGTGCAGGTCGTGGACGACACGCAGAGCCGCACGCTCGCGTACGCCTCCACCATGGAGGCCGACGTGCGTGCGCTCGAGGGCGACAAGACGGCCAAGGCCAAGCGCGTGGGCGAGCTCGTCGCCGAGCGTGCCAAGGCGGCCGGCATCGAGGCCGTGGTCTTCGACCGCGGCGGCAACAAGTACCACGGGCGCGTCGCGGCCGTGGCCGACGGTGCGCGAGAGGGTGGGCTGCAGCTGTGACCGAGAACATCAACCAGAAGGACACTCAGGTGACCGAGAGCACCGAGACCACCGTCTCCGAGACCGGGTCGGGCTCGGCGAGCCAGACCACCGAGCGCGCCACCGGTGGCCGCGGCGGTCGCGACGGCGGCCGCGGTGGCCGTGACGGCGATCGTCGTGGCGGCCGTCGCGACGACCGCAACCGTCGTGGCGCCCAGGACGACGAGAAGGACCAGTTCCTCGAGCGCGTCGTGGGCATCAACCGCGTCTCCAAGGTCGTCAAGGGCGGCCGCCGCTTCTCCTTCACCGCCCTCGTGGTGGTGGGTGACGGCGACGGCACCGTCGGCGTCGGCTACGGCAAGGCGAAGGAGGTCCCCGCCGCGATCCAGAAGGCCGTGGAGGAGGCCAAGAAGTCCTTCTTCCGCGTCCCCCGCGTCGGCTCCACCATCCCGCACCTGGTGCAGGGTGAGGACGCCGCCGGCGTCGTGCTGCTCCGCCCGGCCTCCCCGGGTACCGGCGTGATCGCCGGCGGTCCGGTGCGCGCCGTGCTCGAGTGCGCCGGCATCCACGACGTGCTGTCCAAGTCCATGGGCTCCGTGAACGCGATCAACATCGTGCGCGGCACCGTGGACGCACTCAAGAAGCTGGAAGAGCCCCAGGCCGTCGCCGCCCGCCGCGGCAAGGCCCTGGACGAGATCGCCCCCCATGCGATGCTGCGCACCATGGAGAACGATCGCGCCCAGAAGAGCGCGAAGGCAGGTGCGTGAGCCGTGTTTGAGCCCACCCGCAAGAACATCCAGCCCTCGGACGCCACCCTGGTCATCACCCAGACCCGCGGCGTCACGGGCTCCAAGCAGAACCATCGGGACACCCTGCGCTCGCTGGGCCTGAAGCGGATCGGCCACCAGGTCACCCGCAAGGCCGATGCGGTGACGGTCGGCATGGTCAACACCGTGCCGCACCTGGTGTCCGTGGAGGAGGTCAACAATGGCTGACAACGACGCCATCAAGGTCCACGACCTGCGTCCGGCCCCCGGTGCCAAGACCGCCAAGACCCGCGTGGGTCGCGGTGAGGCGTCGAAGGGCAAGACCGCCGGTCGCGGCACCAAGGGCACCAAGGCCCGTTACCAGGTCCGTGCGGGCTTCGAGGGCGGCCAGCTGCCCCTGCAGATGCGTCTGCCGAAGCTCCGCGGCTTCAAGAACCCGTTCCGCACGGAGTACCAGGTCGTGAACCTGGACAAGCTCTCCGCGCACTTCCCCGAGGGCGGTGAGGTCACCGTGGACGCGCTCGTGTCCAAGGGCCTCGTCCGTCGCGGTCAGCCCGTGAAGGTGCTGGGCACGGGGGAGATCACCGCGGCCGTGCAGGTGAAGGCGAACGCCTTCTCCTCGTCCGCCGTGGAGAAGATCCAGGCCGCCGGCGGGTCCACCGAGACCCTCTGACACGCCGACCCATCGACCGAGGGCCCTGGCCCGGAGCAGGAGCTCCGGACCAGGGCCCTCGGTCCGTCCGTGTAGACTCGCACAGCGGCCGCCCCGGTGTGGCCGCCGTCTCGTGCCCCGCCCCGCGGCCGGCGCGCGCCCCACAGGACCACCGCAGGAGGACTCGTGCTCAAGGCCATCGCCCGGATCGTCCGGACGCCTGACCTGTTGCGGAAGATCGCCTTCACGCTCGGGCTCATCGCCGTCTACCGGATGGGCGCCTTCGTGCCGGCCCCCGGGGTGGACTACCCGGCGGTGCAGCAGTGTCTGGCAGCGGGCAACGCCCAGGGCGGCCTGTACTCCTTCGTGAACATGTTCTCGGGCGGGGCGCTCCTGCAGGTGTCCGTCTTCGCGCTCGGCATCATGCCCTACATCACGGCGTCGATCATCGTGCAGCTGCTGCGGGTGGTGATCCCGCGCTTCGAGCAGCTCCACCAGGAGGGCCCGCAGGGCCAGGCGACGCTGACGCAGTACACCCGCTACCTGACCCTCGCCCTCGCCCTGCTGCAGGCGACCACGATGGCCTCGCTGGCCCGCACCGGGGCCCTGCTCGGATGCAGCCTGCCGCTGCTGCGCGACGGCTCCATCCTCACGGTGCTGCTCGTGGTCATCGCCCTGACCACCGGATGTCTCATCGTCATGTGGTTCGGCGAGCGGATCACCGAGAACGGCGTGGGCAACGGCATGTCCCTGCTGATCTTCACCTCCATCGCGGCGGGCTTCCCGGCCGGCCTCGGCCAGGTGGTCCAGACGCAGGGCTGGCGCGTTTTCGCGATCGTCATGGGGATCGGCCTGCTCACCATGCTGGCCATCGTCTTCGTGGAGGAGTCGCAGCGCCGGATCCCGGTCCAGTACGCCAAGCGGCAGATCGGCTCGCGGACCGTGGGCGGGTCGAGCACCTACATCCCGGTCAAGGTGAACATGGCCAACGTCATCCCGGTCATCTTCGCCTCCTCCGTGTTGATGCTCCCGGGCATCCTCATCCAGTTCAACACGCCGCAGGACGGCAGTGCGCCGGCCCCGTGGATCACGTGGCTGAGCCGGTACTTCGGCTCCGGCGACCACCCGGTGTACATGGCACTGTACTTCCTGCTCATCATCGGCTTCACGTACTTCTACGTGTCCATCACGTTCAACCCGGTGGAGATCTCGGACAACATGAAGCGCTATGGCGGCTTCATCCCCGGCGTCCGCGCCGGACGGCCCACCGAGCGTTACCTGCAGTACGTCATCAGCCGCATCACGTTCGTGGGCGCCCTCTACCTCGGTATCGTGGCCATGATCCCGCTGATCGCCTTCGCGGTGATCGGCACCAGCCAGAACTTCCCGCTCGGCGGCACGTCCATCCTCATCATGGTGGGCGTCGGCCTCCAGACCGTGAAGCAGGTCAGCGCACAGATGGAGCAGCGCCACTACGAGGGCCTGCTGCGCTGAGCCCCGACCCGATCCCGCAACGCCGTCCGTATCGACAGTGAGGAACACACGATGACCCGCATGCTGCTCATGGGCCCTCCCGGTTCCGGCAAGGGCACCCAGGCCACTCGGATCGCCGACAAGCTGGGGATCGTCCCGATCTCCACCGGTGACATCTTCCGCCACAACGTGAAGTCGATGACGCCGCTCGGCGTCGAGGCCAAGAAGTACATCGACAACGGCGACTTCGTCCCCGATGAGGTCACGAACCGCATGGTCGCGGACCGCATCGCCCAGGCCGATGCGGAGCACGGTTTCCTGTTGGACGGCTACCCGCGCACGAAGGGCCAGGTCGAGGCGCTGGACGCCATGCTCGCCGAGTCCGGCCTGTCGCTGTCCGCCGTCGTCGAGCTGGAGGTGCCCGACGAGGAGCTCGTGGAGCGTCTGCTCAAGCGTGCCGAGATCGAGGGCCGCGCGGACGACACCCAGGAGGTCATCGAGCACCGCCTGGACCTGTACCACCGCGAGACCGAGTCCGTCATCCAGGAGTACGTGGAGCGCGGCATCGTCGCCCGCGTGGACGGCACCGGGCAGATCGACGACGTCACCGAGCGCCTGCTGCAGGCCGTGTACTCCGTGCGCGCCGCCACGGGCTCCCTGCCCGTGATCCAGCCGGGCGCGGAGTCCTGACCCCGTGATCGGCCGCCGCTCGCTCGAGCTCAAGACCGCCCCCCAGCTGCAGGCCATGCAGCGCGCGGGGGTGGTCCTGTCCGAGGCCCTGGACGCCACGTTGGCTGCGGCCGCGCCGGGCGTCACCACCGCGGAGCTGGACGCCGTGTTCGCGGGCGTGCTGGCCGAACGCGGTGCGACCTCCAACTTCTTGGGCTACTACGACTTCCCGGCCTCGATCTGCACCTCGGTCAACGACGAGGTCGTGCACGGCATCCCCGGGGACCGGGTCCTGCAGACCGGCGACGTGCTCAAGGTCGACGGGGGCGCGATCGTGGATGGCTGGCACGCCGACTCGGCCCGCACGGTGATCCTGGGCTCCTCCGAGGCCGGCACCGCAGACCCGGCCGACGAGCGCCTCTCGGCGATCACGCGGGAGGCACTCTGGGTCGGCATCGCGGCCTTCGCCTCCGCCACCCACGTCGGGGACATCGGGGACGCCATCGACGACTTCGTCTCCGCGCAGCCGGGTGAGGAGCTCGGCATCCTCGAGGAGTACGTGGGGCACGGCATCGGCTCGGCCATGCACCTGCCGCCGGACGTGTTCAACTACCGCACCGGCCACCAGGGGCCCAAGATCCGCCCCGGTCTGGCGCTCGCCATCGAGCCGATGCTGGTGCGCGGCTCCATCGACACCAAGGTGCTCGAGGACGACTGGACCGTGGTGACCCTCGACGGCGCCCGCGCGAGCCAGTGGGAGCACTCGGTCTGTCGGCATGACGGCGGCCTGTGGGTGCTCACCGCGCCCGACGGCGGCGCCTCCGAGCTCGCCCGGTTCGGCGTGGTCCCGGTTCCGCCGGGGGAGTGAGGGGGCCTGATCTGCCGGCCGTCCGTCCCGCCCGTCCGGCGGGCCGGGCGGCCGTCGTCGTCCGTGCTGGTTCTCAGACCGAGAATGCGGTATCATCGAACGTTGTTCGTGTGCGCGCACTCGTGTGCGCCCGCGAGCAGACCCGTTCCCGCCCCCTGACCGGCCCTCCGTGGCCGTGACCGGGGCATGACGATTGTGGAGGACATGGCTAAGAAGGAAGGTGTCATCGAGGTCGAGGGCACGGTGTCGGAGGCATTGCCGAACGCGATGTTCCGGGTCCGTCTGCAGAACGAGCACGTCGTGCTCGCCACGATCTCCGGAAAGATGCGTCAGCACTACATCCGCATCCTCCCCGAGGATCGCGTCGTGGTGGAGCTTAGCCCGTACGACCTCAACCGGGGTCGGATCGTGTACCGATACAAGTAAGAACCCCCGTCCAAGCGAGCGCAGGAGGAAGAGCCGTGAAGGTTCAGCCGAGCGTGAAGCGGATTTGTGACAAGTGCCAGGTCGTGCGCCGTAAGGGCCGCGTGCTGGTGATCTGCTCGAACCCGCGCCACAAGCAGCGCCAGGGCTGATCGCCTCCCCGGGAGCCCGGGGAGCGACGCCGTCGCGTTGACCACACCACCCACCGGCCATCAGGCCGAACAGCAGGGACAGCGGTCCACCCCGTGAGGGGAGGGCCCCCACCTCCGGCCGCAGGGGCCGGAGACCGACGACGGCGGACGCCCGCCGCGGAGCACGCCGGATCTTCCCCGGCGCCGCGACGACGGGTCCGCGTGGCCGAGTGCCGCGTCGTACGGGACGTCCCTGGTGCAGACCCCTGCTGCAGAAGAACAGGAGGACGGCCACATGGCTCGTCTTGCAGGCGTTGACATTCCGCGCGAGAAGCGCGTGATCATCGCACTCACGTACATCTACGGTGTGGGCAAGACCCGCGCTGAGGAGACCCTCGCCGCCACGGGCATCGACCCGAACGTCCGCGTGAAGGACCTCTCCGACGAGCAGCTGGTGCAGCTGCGCGACCACATCGAGGGCAACTACAAGGTGGAGGGCGACCTCCGCCGCGAGGTGGCCGCCGACATCCGTCGCAAGGTGGAGATCGGCTCCTACGAGGGCCTGCGCCATCGCCGCGGTCTGCCGGTGCGCGGCCAGCGCACGAAGACCAACGCCCGTACCCGCAAGGGCCCCAAGAAGACGGTCGCCGGCAAGAAGAAGTGATCCTGCACCGGCGGTGACCGCGTCCACGTCCGGACGCCCCGCCTGCAGCATCAGCACCAGCAGCTTTCCCGGAGGAGAATCACATGCCCCCCAAGACTCGCGCATCGGCTGCCCGCAAGCCGCGTCGCAAGGCCAACAAGAACATCACCGTGGGCCAGGCCCACATCAAGAGCACGTTCAACAACACCATCGTGTCCATCACGGACACCACGGGTGCCGTCATCTCCTGGGCCTCGTCCGGCGAGGTCGGCTTCAAGGGATCGCGCAAGTCGACCCCGTACGCCGCGCAGATGGCCGCCGAGCAGGCCGCCAAGCGTGCGCAGGAGCACGGCATGAAGAAGGTGGACGTCTTCGTGAAGGGTCCGGGCTCGGGCCGCGAGACCGCCATCCGCTCCCTGCAGGCCGCCGGCCTCGAGGTGGGGTCCATCCAGGACGTCACCCCCATGGCCCACAACGGCGCTCGCCCGGCGAAGCGCCGCCGCGTCTGACCTGAGCGCTGTGTCCGCGTCCGTCCCCGCCCGGGGCGGGCGCGGACAGGTCTGCGGACCTGCCCCCACCCCGTCCTCGTTTCCACCCACCGCGTGCGTCATATGGCGGACGCTCGCCGAAAGGAAATGTCCGTGCTCATTGCACAGCGCCCCACGCTGACCGAAGAGGTCGTCTCCGACCGTCGTTCCCGGTTCGTCATCGAGCCCCTGGAGCCCGGCTTCGGCTACACCCTCGGCAACTCCCTGCGCCGCACTCTGCTCTCGTCGATCCCCGGTGCTGCCGTGACCAGCATCCGCGTGGACGGCGTGCTGCACGAGTTCAGCTCCGTCAACGGAGTCAAGGAGGATGTCACCGAGATCATCCTCAACATCAAGAAGCTCTCCGTCTCCTCGGAGAACGACGAGCCCGTGGTGGCCTACCTGCGCAAGCAGGGGGCCGGCGTCGTCACCGCCGCGGACATCACCGCGCCGGCCGGCGTCGAGATCCACAACCCGGACCTGCACATCGCGACCCTGAACGCGAAGGGCAAGTTCGACATGGAGCTGACCATCGAGCGCGGTCGCGGCTACGTGACCGCCGCCCAGAACAAGTCCGCGGACGCGGAGATCGGCCGTATCCCGGTCGACTCCATCTACTCGCCGGTCCTCAAGGTGACCTTCAAGGTCGAGGCCACCCGTGTGGAGCAGCGCACCGACTTCGACCGTCTGATCCTGGACGTGGAGACCAAGGAGAACATGCTGCCGCGTGACGCGGTGGCCTCTGCCGGCTCCACCCTGGTCGAGCTGTTCGGCCTGGCCCGCTCGCTCAACGTCGAGGCCGAGGGCATCGACCTGGGTGACGAGCCCGAGGTCGTCGAGGGCTCCGCCGACCTGGCCCAGCCGATCGAGGAGCTCGAGCTCACCGTGCGCTCGTACAACTGCCTCAAGCGCGAGGGCATCCACACCGTGGGCGAGCTCGTGGGCCGTTCCGAGGCCGACCTGATGGACATCCGCAACTTCGGCGCGAAGTCCATCGACGAGGTCAAGGAGAAGCTCCAGGAGCTGGGCCTGTCCCTCAAGGACTCGCCGGCCGGCTACGACCCGCAGGCGCACGCGCGCCAGATGGACGACGACCCGTTCTCGGACTTCTGAGCCGATTCCGCACCACCTGACATCTTCGACCCGACGCCGCAGCCGGCTGAAGGGTCCCACCCGAGGAGAAACACCATGCCTACCCCCACCAAGGGTCCGCGTCTGGGCGGCAGCCCGGCCCACGAGCGCATCATGCTGGCGAACATGTCCGCCCAGCTGTTCGAGCACAAGTCGATCACCACGACGCTCACCCGCGCCAAGCGCCTGCGCCCGTACGCCGAGCGCCTGATCACCTTCGCCAAGAAGGGCGATCTGCCGGCCCGCCGCAAGGTGCAGGGTCTCATCGCCGCCAAGAACCGCACTAACAAGGCGGTCGTGCACGAGCTGTTCACCGTGATCGGCCCGGCGATGGCCGAGCGCAACGGCGGCTACACCCGCATCACCAAGATCGGCAACCGCCAGGGCGACAACGCGCCCATGGCCGTGATCGAGCTGATCATGGACCCGATCTCCGGCAAGCAGGCCGTGGTGCGTGAGGCCGAGCAGGCCGCCGCGTCCGCGCCGGCCGCGCCGGCCGAGTCCACCCCGGTGGAGGCCGTCGACCCGGCCGCCACCGAGGAGGTCACCGTGGCCGAGTCGCAGGAGGCCGCCGCCGAGATCGACGGCGCCGTGCCCACCAACGAGGACGGCTCGGCTCCGGCCGAGGCCACCATCAAGGGCAACGCCAGCTCGAAGAAGTACCACGTCCCCGGCTCGCGCTGGTACGACCAGACCACCGCCGAGGTCTGGTTCTCCACCGTCGAGGAGGCCAAGGCCGCGGGCTTCGAGCCCGCCGGTGGCGAGGCCGCCCAGAAGATGGCCTGACGCCATCGCGTGAGTCCGCGTCCGTCCCCGTGACGACGCCCCGGCGAGGGCCGTCCACCACCCGGTGGGCGGCCCTTCGCCGTCCCCGGCCCCGCCCCGACCCGCTTGAGGAGCAGCATGAGCGAGCAGCACCGCCCGGACGTCCCGCCGGCACCCGGGGATCCCGCATCCGTGCGAGTCCGCCTGGACCTGGCCTACGACGGCGGCGCCTTCCACGGCTGGGCTCGCCAGCCCGGTCTCGACTCGGTCCAGGGTGCGCTGGAGGACGGGCTCGAGCGGATCCTGCGCCGGCCCGTGCGCACGGTGGTCGCCGGCCGCACCGACGCGGGGGTGCACGCGCGCGGCCAGGTCGTCCACCTCGACCTGACCGAGACGGAGTGGGCGGGCCTGACCCGCGGCCGGCCCGGCCTGGAGCCGGCCACCTCCCTCACCCGCCGCCTCGGCGGGGTGCTCTCCGGGTGGGGCGGGGCCGTCGTCGTGCACGGGGCGCGGCGGGCTCCCGCGGGCTTCGACGCGCGGTTCAGCGCGCTGTGGCGCGAGTACGAGTATCGGATCGACGACGCTCCCACCGCGCGTGATCCGCGCACGCGGGGCTTCACCCACTGGCACGGCGCCGCCCTGGACGATCGCCTCATGGCCCTGGAGGCCGACGCCGTCCTCGGACTGCACGACTTCCTGTCCTTCTGCCGGCCCCGCGAGGGCGCCACGACCATCCGCGAGGTCCAGCACCTGGAGGTGCGACGCGATGAGGACGGCGTCGTGGGCATCCGGATCCGGGCCGACGCGTTCTGCCACAACATGGTCCGGGCGATCGTCGGGGCGCTGCTGCAGGTGGGGGAGGGGGCCCGCGAGCCCGGCTGGCTCGCGCACCGGGTGGCGAGGCCGGCCCGCGACTCCGAGGTGCGCCTCGCCCCGCCCGGGGGGCTGACGCTGCTCGCCGTCGGCTATCCCGACGAGGCGGAGGAGCTGCGCCGGCGCGCCGAGGGCACCCGGGCGAAGCGGACCCTGTGAGCCGGGGTCGCCCGCGGCGGCGGCTTTTGGCTCCGGGGCCCGCGTTCGGTAGGATGGGTGGACGTTGCGCATGCCCGCACCCGGATGCGTCGTGCCGCGAGTGGCTCAGTTGCATGGCCTTCAGCTCGCGCCGCACCCCCGGGGCATCGGGCCCGGACGCCTTCCAGCCCTCACCTGGGGGACCGGCGCGCACGGAGAACTGACAGCGCGAGCGCGCCGGAATCACGACCCGGCGGGCAGGTGCTGTGGACCACCACCGACCCTGAAGGCAGACAACGTGCGTACGTACTCTCCCAAGCCTGGTGACGCCGACCGTCAGTGGCACATCATCGATGCCACCGACGTCGTCCTCGGCCGCCTGGCCTCCCACACCGCCGCCCTCCTGCGCGGCAAGCACAAGCCGACGTTCGCCCCCCACATGGACATGGGCGACTACGTCATCATCGTGAACGCCGAGAAGGTCGCCCTCACCGGCGCCAAGCTCGAGAAGAAGCGCGCCTACCGCCACTCGGGCTACCCGGGCGGCCTGAAGTCGCAGTCCTACGCCGAGCTGCTCGAGACCAACCCGGTCCGCGCCGTGGAGAAGGCCGTCAAGGGCATGCTCCCGAAGAACTCGCTGGCCGCCCAGCAGCTCTCCAAGCTGAAGGTGTACAAGGGCGCCGAGCACCCGCACACCGCCCAGCAGCCCCAGACCTTCGAGATCGGCCAGGTCGCCCAGTGACCCCGGCGGGCCACTGACGCAGACCTTCCCTGAGGAGAACCATGAGCATCAACGAGAACGACGACGTGGAGCTGACGAGCTACACCTCTGAGTCCACCGCCACCGCCGAGGCCCCCGTCGCCTCCGAGCGCCCGGCCCTGACCGTGCCCGGCTCCGCCGTCGGCCGCCGCAAGGAGGCCGTGGCCCGCGTGCGCCTCGTCCCCGGCTCCGGCCAGTGGACCATCAACGGTCGCGCCCTGGAGAACTACTTCCCGAACAAGCTGCACCAGCAGGAGGTCTCCGACCCCTTCACGCTGCTGGAGCTGACCGGCGCCTACGACGTGATCGCCCGCATCCACGGCGGCGGTCCCTCCGGCCAGGCCGGTGCGCTGCGCCTGGGCATCTCCCGCGCCCTCAACGAGATCGACCGCGAGCACAACCGCCCGGCGCTCAAGAAGGCCGGCTTCCTGACCCGTGACGCCCGCGTCATCGAGCGCAAGAAGGCCGGCCTCAAGAAGGCCCGCAAGGCCTCGCAGTTCTCGAAGCGCTGATCCTGCGCCGCACGGTGTCCCCACCGTGCCCCCGCCGACGCCCCGTCCCGCTCCTCACGAGCGGGGCGGGGCGTTCGCCGTCTCCGTGGGCCGGCGGCACCTGACCCAGAGGCAAAACGATGACGCATGGCGACGACGCCTGACGGGCCGCTCGCCCGTCCGGTGCGCGGTCCGGTCGAAGACACCCTCAGGAGCCGCCGTGGCCGAGAACATGAGTCCTACGCCTGACCCCGCACCCGTGGCGAGCACGGCGTGGAGCACGCCGCGCAGGACCCCTTCGCCGTGACCCGTGACGACGCCGCCGAGGTGGACGAGATCCGGGAGCTCGGCCGCACGCTCGGCGGGGAGAAGAAGACCCCACCCCGGACCCGCAGGCCTGGCGTGAGGGCTACCCGTACAAGCCCAAGCTCAGCCTCAAGAGCGACGAGCGACGCAAGCGTGAGCTGCAGATCGAGCTGCTGAAGATGCAGCTCTGGGTCAAGCAGACCGGCCAGAAGGTCCTGATCATCGTCGAGGGCCGCGACGCCGCCGGCAAGGGCGGCGCCATCAAGCGCTTCAACGAGCACCTCAACCCCCGCGGCGCCCGGACCGTGACCCTGGAGAAGCCCACGGAGGAGGCCCCGCAGTGGTACTTCCAGCGCTACATCCAGCACCTCGAGTTCATGCGCGAGACCCCTGAGCTGGAGCGCATGCTCGTCAACTCCGGCGTGCACATCATCAAGTTCTGGTTCTCCGTGTCCCAGCGTGAGCAGCTCAATCGCTTCGCCGCGCGGGAGACCGACCCCGTGCGTCGCTGGAAGCTCTCGCCCACCGACCTGGCCTCCCTGGACAAGTGGGACGACTCCACGAACGCGAAGGAGGCCATGTTCTTCTACACGCACACGGCCGACGCCCCGTGGACCGTCGTGAAGTCGAACGACGAGAAGCGCGCCCGCCTCGAGGCCATCCGCCATGTGCGGCACACGCTGCCCTACCCGGACAAGGACGAGCGCATCGTCCACCGCCCCGCCCCGCAGGTCTGCGGCCCGGCCAACGAGCTGGCCGAGTACGGGGAGGTCTTCGGCGGATCGTTCCCGCGCGTGCGCTGACCGGGCCGCACACGACGGCGCCCCTCATCTTCCGGTGAGGGGCGCCGTCGTGTGCGGGGCGGGTGCGGGTTCAGCCGCGCTCCTCCTCCAGGTACTCCGGGGTGACGTGTGCGTCGTCGAAGAGGTTGTCCGCCCCGAAGTCCTCCGAGACGTGGTACTCGCCCGAGGCCAGGGAGAGGCGGACGTCCTCGCGCAGGATCGGCAGCTTGGCGTAGAACGCGTCGCCGCAGCAGCTGGTGGCGGTGACGTCGCGGTGGCCGATGATGCGGGACGGCGGCAGCTCGTACTGCTGGCAGATGTAGGCGGCGAGCGGCACCAGGCCGGCGTAGAGGCTCTGCGGCGGCGGGTTGAGCATGTACAGCCCCTCGCACTCGATGCCGAGCGCATACGCGTTGAAACCGAGCGCGTGGACGCCGAGCATGAACGTCTGTCCGCCCTCGAGCGCGTGCCGGGAGCCGTGGCGGCCCTCCATCGCGAAGCCGCCGCGGGAGACGGTGAAGTGCTGCCCGGTGTCGCCCCAGTCGTTCGCGGAGCCCATGTGCGCGTTCTGGATCACCTGCGCGATGCTCTCCGCCGCCTCCCGGGAGCCGTCCGTGACGTTCGGAGTGGTGGTGTGGTGGATCACCAGGTAGGAGGGGCGCTCGTTCAGGGTCTGCAGGTAGTAGTTGGGCTGCATGGCGCCCCACTGCGCGGTGGTGATGATGTCCGGGGCGGGCAGGCGGGTGGCCTGCTCGTCGCCCTCCGAGCTCTGCTCGGCCTGCTCATCACGCCCGCAGCCGGCCACGCCGGCGGCGATCGCCAGGCCCGTGCCGCCCAGCACGCTGCGGCGCGTCCAGGAACGGGAGGGCGGGGGCGGGGTCACGTCGGGCATGGATCGAGGTCCTTCGGGTTCGGGGCGGGGCCTCCCGGGCGGGTGTGAGCGGACGGGCGCGCGGCCGCGGGGGCTCGACCGGTTCGATGCTACCGCCCCCCGGCCCGTTTCGTGACCCTCCCGTGATGCAGGCCGCAGGGGTGGCCCCTACACTGACTGATCATGTCGAGATTGTTCGGAACCGATGGCGTCCGTGGCCTGGCCAACGAGACCCTCACCGTGGAGTTGTCCGTCCAGCTGGCCCAGGCCGCCTCGCCCGTCCTCGGCGCGGAGGCCTTCGACGCCGGCCGACGCCCGGTCGCCGTCGTGGCCCGGGACCCGCGCATCAGCGGTGAGTTCATCGCGGCCGCCGTGCAGGCGGGCCTGGCGTCCTCCGGCGTGGACGTGTGGGATGCGGGTGTGCTGCCGACCCCCGCCGCCGCCTATCTCGTGGGGGACCTGGACGCCGACTTCGGTGTGATGATCTCCGCCTCCCACAACCCGGCCCCGGACAACGGCATCAAGTTCCTCGCGCGCGGCGGCGAGAAGCTGACCGACGCGCAGGAGGACGAGATCATCCGTCACCTCGAGGGCGTGACGCCGCGGCGGCCCCAGGGCGCGGACGTGGGCCGCGTGCGCGTCTTCGCGGATGCCGAGGACCGCTACGTCCTCCACCTCCTGCAGACCCTCCCGCACCGGCTGGACGGGCTCAAGGTCGTCCTGGACTGCGCACACGGCGCGGCCGCCGGCTGCTCGCCCGAGGCGTTCCGCGCCGCCGGCGCGGAGGTCGTGGTGATCGGCGCGTCCCCGGACGGGCTCAACATCAACGACGGCTACGGCTCCACCCACCTCGAGAAGCTCCAGGCGGCCGTGCGCGAGCACGGCGCGGACCTGGGCATCGCGCACGACGGCGACGCCGACCGGTGCCTCGCCGTGGACGAGCGCGGCGAGGTCGTCGACGGCGACCAGATCATGGGCGTCATGGCCGTGGCCCTCAAGGACCGCGGCGTCCTGCGGGATGACACCCTGGTCGTGACCGTCATGTCCAACCTGGGCCTGAAGCTGGCCATGGGCCGGGAGGGCGTCCAGCTCGTCGAGACCCAGGTGGGCGACCGCTACGTCCTGGCCGGCATGAAGCTCGGCGACTACTCGCTCGGCGGCGAGCAGTCCGGCCACGTGATCTTCTCGGACCACGCCACCACCGGTGACGGTGTCCTCACCGGCCTGCAGCTCGCCTCGCGCGTCGCCGAGACCGGCACCCCGCTCTCCGAGCTGGCCGCGGTGATGGACCGGCTGCCCCAGGTCCTCGTGAACGTGCGCGGCGTGGACAAGTCCCGCGCCGCCGAGGACGAGGCCGTCCAGGCGGCGGTGGCCGAGGCGGAGGCCCGCCTCGGCGAGACCGGCCGCGTGCTGCTGCGCCCGTCGGGCACGGAGCCGGTCGTGCGCGTCATGGTCGAGGCCCCGGACGAGGAGACCGCCGGCCGGGAGGCCCAGGTGCTGGCCGACGTCGTGCAGCGCGAGCTGCGCCTGCACGACTGACCGGACCGATGACGTCGGACGCGGCCCCCCGGCCCCGCCGCTGGACCCTGTTCGCGGGGCTGCTCGCGGGGCTGGCGGTCCTGTGGTCGGCCGCGTTCCTCGCCGTGGACGCGCCCGTGTGCGCGCGGCAGAGCGCCCCCGTGGAGTGGTTGCCGTGCCTGGATCCGGACCGGCAGGACTCGGAGGTCGCCCCGGACGCCGGGTCCAGCGCGGACCGGACGACGTCGCGGCCCTGAGGGCACGGCCCCCGCGCTGCCGAGGGCATGAAGGAAGGGCCCGGGGCGACTCGTGTGAGTCGTCCCGGGCCCTTCGGCGTCGGACAGGGGGAGATCAGAGGGTGGTGGTCCCGGAGGTGGGGCCGCCGCGGCGCTCGGCGAGCAGGTCGCGGATCTCGGTGAGCACGGCGACGTCGGCGGCCACCTCCTCCTCGGCGGGGTCGATGCCGAGGCGGCGGTTGCGGGCCTCGATCATCTTGTTCATCGGCATCACGATGGCGAAGTACACGGCCGCGGCGATGAGCAGGAAGTTGACGATCGCGGTGAGCAGCACGCCGAACTTCACGTCGTTGCCGTTGACCGTCAGCACGGCGAACGAGTCGAAGTTCGGCGAGCCCACGGCGGCGGCGATGAGCGGCATGAGGACCGCCTCGACGAGCGCGTTCACGATCTTGCCGAAGGCGGCGCCGATGATGACGGCGACGGCAAGGTCGAGGACGTTGCCCTTCATGATGAAGTCTTTGAATCCCTGGAGCATGGGGAGAATCCCACGTGTCACGAAGGCGGCGCGGTACACCGTCGAGCGAGTCGTGCGTCTCAGTCCGCGTAGTCCGGCGCCGGCGGCAGACCCCGCGCGGTCTCGAGGACGCCGCCGGCCGCCTCGACCCGGGCCGCCTCCGCGGACCCGACGTAGCGCAGATGCCAGGGCTCGTGGGCGAAGCCCGTCACGTCCTCGGCTCCGGCGGGATAGCGGATGACGAACCCGTACTCGGCGGCGTGCGCGGCCACCCAACGGCCCGCGGCGGTGTCGCCGAAGCACGCTTCCAGGTCACACGCGGGGGTCGCGGCGTCGCCCACGTCCCAGGCCAGGCCGGTCTGGTGCTCGGAGTACCCCGGACGAGCGGAGACGCGGTCGGCCTCGGCGTGGCCCAGCTCGTCGACCCAGTGGCCGTACGTCCGGACCT
>NZ_RBLN01000003.1:0-238 GCF_003989405.1 Micrococcus sp. HSID17227
GAAAAAAAAAAAAAAGAAGATCAATACTGAGAAAATTAACAACGTAAGTCCACTGCCATCTAGCGAAACCAACAATCGTAATCACAAGCTTCCTACAACAGTGTAGCTAACTGGATCACACATGTCCAGCATTAGCATCCATACGCCCTGTACGTTAACTGCAGCTCATATCAGTCCCCCCACACAGCACGTGATATATCGTGATATTACATGGCAGCACCACATACGTACTTCACAA
>NZ_RBLN01000323.1:0-2176 GCF_003989405.1 Micrococcus sp. HSID17227
CCGGCCCGGCGACCCGCGGTCGGTCCGCGGACCAGCCGACGGGGTGGGCCCCGGCGTCGGCCAGGAGGCCGTCCAGCAGGGCCGGCGTGTACTCGATCCGCTCCGTGGTCTCGAGCGCGCAGACCACGCTCGTGCTGGAGGGTCTGCAGCCGGCGGTTCAACCAGCCGCTGCGCACCACCAGGAGGGTCCGCGTCGTCGTGAAGCCGATCCGCTGCCAGGCGAACCAGTTGAACCACCACCTGCCGCGCCGCGGCACGTGCTGGAAGCCGCCCTCCGTGCCGGAGCCGTGCACGCCCAGGTGCATGAGCCCGGCGGGGGTCAGCCCCTGCGCGGCGCGCGGATCACCGTCCAGGCCCGGGTCCGGTGCCACGACCGTGAGGACGCGGAGCACGTCCTCCCACGGACCGACGGGCAGCGCGACGTCCCGGGCGCCGTCGGACTCCTGCAGGTAGCCGGCCACCGCCATGTTCACCCGATACCAGCCGAAGGGCCGCCAGAACAGGGGCTGGGAGACGGTCACCCCCTGCACCCGCCCCGGCGGGACGGTCTGGTGGGTGGTCTCGGTGAGCCCGTGCCGCAGTCGCAGCCCGTCGGTGGAGCGGCGCACCTGGAAGCCCCAGCCGGCGTTCAGCCGGGACCACGCGACGCCGGCCACGGAGAACAGGGCCGGCAGGGACGCGGCCGCGCCGATCCCGGTCAGGGTCTCCCCCTCGTCCAGCACCGCCTCGGGCAGCAGCGCGACCACGAGGGCGAGACCGCCCAGCCAGATCAGGGACCCGGCCAGCACCCCCAGCACGCCTCCGGAGAGCAGGACGGAGCCGAGGAGCCGCCCCGCGGGCACCTGCAGCATGAGTTCGCCGGCGTCCACGGCGTCGGGGTCGGCGAGGCCGGGCTCGGCCGCTCGCTCCGGGGCGGACGCGTCCGCCCCGGCTCCCCCGAGCACCCCCGACGCGCGGTCCAGGATCTCCCGGCGCACCGCTTCGGCCTCGGCGCGGCGCAGGAAGGACAGCTCGAGCGCGGACTCGCCGCCGTCGGCCGCCTCGACCTTCACCGTGGCCAGCCCGAGCAGCCGGGCCACGAGGGGGTGCTGCAGGTCCACCGCCTGGATGCGGTCGTAGCGCATCTGCCGGCGGCTGCGGAAGAGCCAGCCCTGGCGCAGCTCGATCCGGTCCTCCCCGCAGCGGAACCGGGTGAACCACCAGGAGAAGAAGAACACGAGGCTGATCAGCAGGGTGGCCCCCAGCAGGATGCCGCCGGCCACGAGCAGGCTGCCGTCGCCCGGGACGTCCTCCCCGCTGAGCCGGCCCGCCGCGAAGTCCTCCACCGCGTTGCGACCCACGAAGAACAGGAACAGCAGCAGGAAGGTCCAGCCCCGCACCCAGGGCGAGGCGGGGTGGACGCGGACCCAGCCGGCGTCGTCGGCGGGGGGCGGGGCGGCGGCGCTCACAGGCCCGCCAGCCGCGCCTGGCCGCGCGCCATGAGGACCTCGCGCAGCTCCTCGGCCCTCTCGCGGGGCACGCCCTCCAGGGTGACGTCCCCGCCCGCGGCGGCGGTCTTCAGGGTGAGGGTCTGCAGCCCGACCCGGCGCAGCAGCGGACCGTCCGACACGTCCACGTACTGCAGGCGGCCGTACGGCACCGCATGCACGCTGCGGAACAGGATGCCCTCGCGCCACAGGACGTCGTCCTCGCGCTCGGCCCAGCCCATCGCGCGCACGCGCCGCGGGATCAGGATCAGGTCCACGATCCAGGACACGACGACGACGGCCGGCAGCCCCCACGCGACCCACGCGGCCATCCCCGCCCACGGGCCGGTGAGCTTGAGGATCAGCGGCACGGAGAACGCGGCGAGCCAGATCAGGTGGCCGATGGTCGTGGCGATGAGCTTCACCGTCGCCAGCCGGGGCGAGGCCGGGGTGAAGGCCACGCCGCTCAGGTCAATGCCGGGCACGGGCATACCCTCCTTCGGTCTCGGGACGGGCCGGTCGGCCCGGGGACCCATCCTGCCCACGACCGCCCTCGGGCGCATCCTCCTCAGGCGGGATCCGGCACCACCGTTCGACGATCAGCCCCACCACCAGCAGGACGAGACCGCCGACGGCCTGCAGGGCGGCCTCCCGCACGGTCGGTGCCTCCACGCCGGCCCGCAGCAGCACCTGCACCGCCACCCCGGCGT
>NZ_RBLN01000324.1:0-2041 GCF_003989405.1 Micrococcus sp. HSID17227
TGACGTGCTCGCCCGGCGCGGCGAGGCCGGCGGGCGCGACGGCGCCGAGCGGGACGTGCTGATCGTGGCGGTGGGCGCGATGGCCGAGCTCGGCCTCGACGTCGCCGAACGGCTCGAGCGGCACGGCATCAGCGCCACGGTGATCGACCCGCGGTGGGTCCTGCCCGTGGCCCGGTCCGTGATCGACACGGCCGCCCGCCACCGGATCGTCGTGTGCCTCGAGGACGGGGTGCGGGCCGGCGGCGTCGGCTCGCGGATCCGGCAGGAGATGCGCGCGGCCGGCGTGGACACCGCCCTGAACGAGGTCGGCCTGCCGGTCGAGTTCCTCGCCCACGGCAGCCGCGAGCAGGTGCTGGCCCGCGTGGGCCTCACGGCGCAGCGCATCACCCAGGACACCGTCGCCCAGGTCCTCGGCGCCAAGGTCCCGTACGCCCGGCCCGTCCCCGAGGACGCGGCCGCCCCCCACCACCAGGAGCAGGCATGAGCATCGTCCGGCTGTACCGTGAGAGCGTCGGCGACGACGGCGCCCGGCTCTTCGAGTACCGCGAGGCATGGGCCGACGCGGAGGCCGGGGAGTTCGTGGTCCACCACGGTCGGGTCGGCCAGCCCGGCACCGTCGGGGAGCAGCCCCTGGCCGACCAGGCCGAGGGTGATCAGCTGCTGGCCGCGTTCGTGGCGCAGGGCGCGGAGGAGGGCTTCGCCGAGGCGGACCCCGCGACCTTCGCCGTGCTGCCGGTGGCCTACCGGCTCCGCGGCCGGGAGGCCACGGCGATCGAGCGGCGCACCGTCGAGCGGCTGCGCGTCGAGGTGACCCACCAGCTGGCCTGGCGCGGTCTCGGCGAGGTCGAGGACGTCGTCGAGGAGGTCGGTGCCCTCGTGCTGCGCGTCCGGACCCCCCACGCCCGCAAGGCCGCCGCCGAGATCCCGGCGGCCGCCAAGCGCGCCGACGGCGTGCAGCCGAACAAGGTGGACGTCCGCACCGCAGAGCAGGAGGGCTGACCCGTGCGCCACACCCGTCTCGGCCGCTCCGGGCTGACCGTCTCCGTCGTCGGCCTGGGCTGCAACAACCTCGGCCGCCCCGGCACCGCCACGCTGGAGCAGGCCGGCACCGACGCCGTCGTCCACGCCGCGCTCGACGCCGGCATCACCTTCTTCGACGTCGCCGACGTCTACGGCGCCGAGCCCGGCCTGTCCGAGGAGCGGCTCGGCCGCGCCCTGGGCGCCCGCCGCGACGAGGTGGTGATCGGCACCAAGTTCGGCATGGACATGGGCGGTGTCGCCGGCGACGACGGCGGCGCGCGGGGCTCCCGCCGGTACATCGTGCGCGCCGTCGAGGACTCCCTGCGCCGCCTCGGCACCGACTGGATCGACCTCTACCAGTTCCACACCCCGGACCCGGCCACGCCCATCGAGGAGACCCTCCGCGCGCTCGACGACCTCGTGCGCGCCGGCAAGGTCCGCTACGTGGGCCACTCGAACCGGGCCGGGTGGCAGATCGCCCAGGCCGAGTACGTGGCCCGCGAGCTGGGCGTGGAGCGCTTCGTGTCCGCGCAGAACCACTACAACCTGCTGGACCGCCGGGCCGAGCTCGAGGTGGTCCCGGCGGCGGCCGAGTTCGGGCTCGGCGTCCTGCCGTACTTCCCGCTGGCCAACGGGCTGCTCACGGGCAAGTACTCGCAGGGCGACGCCCCCGAGGGCTCGCGCCTGTCCCACGTGCGCCAGCACATGGTGGCCGACGCCGACCTGGAGCAGCTGGCCGCCTTCGGCCGGTTCGCCCGGGAGCGGGGGATCACCGAGGTCCAGGCCGCGATCGGGTGGCTGGCGGCGCAGGGACCGGTGTCCTCCGTGATCGCCGGCGCCACCCGTCCCGCGCAGGTCGTGGAGAACGCGGCGGCGGCCGACTGGCTCGCCACCGCGGAGGACCTGGCCGAGCTGGACGCCCTGTTCCCGGGCCCGGAGAAGGTCGCGCTCTTCTGATGGCCGGCGCGCTGACCGGCGCGGCCGCCGCGACCCCGCTCGTGCCGACGCCGGGGGAGGCCGC
>NZ_RBLN01000325.1:0-2190 GCF_003989405.1 Micrococcus sp. HSID17227
CGCGCCCTCGCCCGCCGCGCCCCCGCGCCGGCGGTCCCCGTCGCCGCGGCCGGCCGGGGCACGCACCCCGCGGCCCGGGGCGACGCGGGAGCCGGCCAGCGGGGCCAGCAGCGCGGGGTCGGTCTGCACGCCCCCGGCCAGCCCGCGGACGCGGAACCGGCCGGCGGTGGCGGCCTCCTCGGAGAGCCGGGTGCCCGCCAGGCCCATCTCGCGGCTCCAGTCCTCGGCGGAGGCCTGCTCGGGCCGGGGCGGGATCGGGGTGCCATAGGGGGTCTCGGTGGGGTTCTCCAGCAACGTGAGCAGGCGGCGCTCCACCTGGTCGCTCATCACGTGCTCCCAGCGGCAGGCCTCCTCGTGGACGAGCTCCCACTCGAGGCCGATCACGTCCGCGAGCAGGCGCTCGGCCAAGCGGTGCTTGCGCAGCACGGACACGGCCCGCTCGCGGCCCGCCACGGTCAGCTCCAGCCGACGGTCCGTGCCCACGTGCACCAGCCCGTCCCGCTCCATGCGGGCCACGGTCTGGGAGACGGTGGGTCCGGAGTGCTCCAGTCGCTCGACGATGCGGGCGCGCAGCGGGGGGATGCCCTCCTCCTCGAGCTCGAGGATCGTGCGCAGGTACATCTCGGTGGTGTCGATCAGATCCGTCATGGCGCGTCCTCTTCCCTCGGGCTCTTCGTCCCGGACATCCTAGCGAGGCGTGAGTCACGTGGACGGCCGGTGGTCCCGGGCGCGGGAGAATGGGCACGACCCGCGACCCCGAAGCGTCAGGAGCACGCATGACCTCCCCCGCCGAGATCACCATCCCCCAGGACCTGCTGCCGGCCGACGGCCGCTTCGGCGCCGGCCCGTCCAAGGTGCGCCCCGAGCAGCTGAGGGCGCTCCAGGACGCGGCAGGGCTGCTCGGCACCTCGCACCGCCAGAAGCCGGTCAAGGACCTCGTGGCGCGCGTCCGGTCCGGCGTCGCCGAGCTGTTCTCGGCGCCGGAGGGCTACGAGGTGATCCTCGGCGTCGGCGGCTCCACCGCGTTCTGGGACGCGGCCGCCTTCAGCCTGGTCCGCGAGCGCGCCCAGCATCTGAGCTTCGGCGAGTTCGGCTCGAAGTTCGCCAAGGCCACCGACCAGGCGCCGTTCCTGGCGCCGTCGGACATCCGCACCTCCGAGCCGGGCACCCGCCCCGAGCCGGAGGCCGTGGCCGGGGTCGACGTGTACGCGTGGCCGCACAACGAGACCTCCACCGGCGTGATGGCGCCCGTCGTCCGCCCCGCGGGCATCGACGAGGACGCGCTGGTCGTCGTCGACGCCACCTCGGCCGCGGGCGGCCTGCCGGTGGACGTGTCCGAGGCGGACGTGTACTACTTCGCGCCGCAGAAGAACTTCGCGTCCGACGGCGGCCTGTGGCTCGCGCTGTTCTCCCCGCGGGCCCTGGCGCGGGTCGCGGAGATCAAGGAGTCCGGCCGCTGGATCCCGGCGTTCCTCGACCTGGCCACGGCCGTGGAGAACTCCCTCAAGGACCAGACCTACAACACGCCGGCGCTGGCCACGCTCGTCATGCTGGACGCGCAGCTGCGCTGGATGAACGGTCAGGGCGGGCTGGACGCGATGACCGCCCGCACCGCCGACTCCTCCTCGCGCGTGTACGCGTGGGCCGAGGCGTCGTCCTTCGCCACGCCCTTTGTGGCCCGGTCCGAGGACCGCTCCGCCGTGGTCTGCACCGTCGACTTCTCCGACGACGTCGACGCGGCGGCGGTCGCCCAGGCCCTGCGCGCGAACGGCGTGGTGGACGTGGAGCCCTATCGCAAGCTCGGCCGGAACCAGCTGCGGATCGCGACCTTCGCCGCGATCGAGCCCGAGGACGTCGCGGCACTGCTGCGCTGCATCGACCACGTGGTCGAGCGCCTGGCCTGAGCCGGGTCAGCCGAGGGCCGCGGCCCCGAGCGTCCCGTCCCCCTCGGCCTCGGGCGCCGGGGCGCCGGGCACGCGGCCCTCGGCCACGGCCTTCAGCCGCTCGCGCTCCTCCTCGTTCACGCGCTCGGCGTACGGCACCCACGGGGGTGCCACGAGCGAGCCCTCCCCCGCCATGAGACCGGTCTCGCACACGGTGACCTGCTTGGCACGCGGGGCTCGGGCGATCGTCACGTACCAGAGCCAGCCCGCGTAGCCGGGCAGGTGGCATGCGAAGCGGTGGGTCAGG
>NZ_RBLN01000326.1:0-2015 GCF_003989405.1 Micrococcus sp. HSID17227
TACCCGCTGGGGTGTGGCGGCCGCGGTGCTCGCGGTGCTGGGCGCCCTGGGCTCGGTCGTGTTCTTCTCGCCCGTGCTCGCGGTGGACCGCGTCGAGGTCACCGGCACCCGCCACGTCTCCGCCACCGACGTCCAGGAGCGCCTGGAGCCCGTGTACGGCGTGCCGCTGTCCCGCGTCGGCGCCGGCCGCGTGCGCGAGCTGGTCGGCGGTCTGCCCGGGGTGGCCGAGGTCCAGACCGTGCCCCGCCTGCCCACCGGCCTGGAGGTCGTGGTCCGGGAGCACGAGGCGCGGGCCCGGCGGGACGGCGACGACGGCGTGCAGCTGCTGCTCGCGGACGGCACCGTCCTGACGGGAGTGCCGGAGGAGCGGCTCGAGGGGGAGGACCTCCCCGCGTTCTCGGAGGAGCTGGCGCACCGGGCGCAGGAGGAGCGCGCCGAGGTGGCCGAGGTGCTGGCCGCGCTGCCGGAGTCCGTGGCCGATCGTGTCGAGACCGCGGACTCTCGGGGCCCGGGCCAGGTCCGTCTGGCGCTCGAGGGCGGGGTGACCCTGGTCTGGGGCGACGCGCAGGACGCCGGTCTCAAGGGGTCCGTGGCCGAGGCGTTCCTGGCGGACGAGCGGCACGGATCCGCGGCGGGCGGCGTCGCCGAGATCGACGTCTCCGTGCCCACGCGGCCGATCACGCGCTGAACCGGGGCCACAGGAGTCTCCAGTAGAACGTGAAGGTGAAGGTCGGGGCGCGGGACCTCGTGCGAGTCGGGGGGTCCTCACCGCGGCTGCTGGTCCTTCGAGTCTCACGTGAAAGTTGATGTTGAGGCCGTCTTTTCCGCGTGGACACGCCGTTTTCTTTTGCACGTGACGCGGGCCTCCCAGTACGGTGGACCCGAACGCGCGCGAGGCTCGCTTCACGCTGTGCTTGAAGGTGTCCACCCCGGGTGGCCGCCGATCACCGGGGCGATGTGCCTCGCGCTGACCTCTCGAGATCTCGAACAAAGGGAACCAACACCGTGGCTGCACCCCAGAACTACCTGGCCGTCATCAAGGTCGTCGGCATCGGCGGCGGCGGCGTGAACGCCGTGAACCGCATGATCGAGGTGGGGCTCCGCGGCGTGGAGTTCATCGCCATCAACACGGACGCCCAGGCGCTGCTGATGTCGGACGCGGACGTGAAGCTGGACGTGGGCCGCGAGCTCACCCGTGGACTCGGCGCGGGCGCGAACCCCGAGGTCGGCCGCCAGGCCGCCGAGGACCACGCGGAGGAGATCGAGGAGGTCCTGCGGGGCGCGGACATGGTGTTCGTGACCGCGGGCGAGGGCGGCGGCACCGGCACCGGCGGAGCGCCCGTCGTGGCCCGCATCGCGCGCTCGCTCGGCGCCCTGACCATCGGCGTCGTGACCCGTCCGTTCACGTTCGAGGGCCGCCGTCGCGCCGGCTCCGCCGAGGCGGGCATCGACGCCCTGCGGGACGAGGTCGACACCCTCATCGTGATCCCGAACGACCGCCTGCTGTCCATCTCGGACCGCAACGTCTCGGTCATGGACGCCTTCCGTCAGGCGGACCAGGTGCTCCTCTCCGGCGTCCAGGGCATCACCGACCTGATCACCACCCCGGGCCTGATCAACCTCGACTTCGCGGACGTGAAGTCCGTGATGCAGGGCGCGGGCTCCGCGCTCATGGGCATCGGCCACGCGCAGGGCGAGGACCGCGCCGTCAAGGCGGCCGAGCTGGCGATCGCCTCGCCGCTGCTCGAGGCCTCCATCGACGGCGCGTACGGCGTGCTGCTCTCCATCCAGGGCGGCTCCGACCTCGGCCTCTTCGAGATCAACGAGGCCGCGCGACTGGTCCAGGAGGTCGCCCACCCGGAGGCCAACATCATCTTCGGCGCGGTCATCGACGACGCCCTCGGCGACGAGGTGCGCGTGACCGTGATCGCCGCGGGCTTCGACAAGGTGGACGTCACCTCCGCCCCGGCCGCCCCGCAGGCCGCGCAGCAGCAGCAGGCGGCCCCGCAGCGGGC
>NZ_RBLN01000327.1:0-2135 GCF_003989405.1 Micrococcus sp. HSID17227
CGAACCCGGAAGCTAAGGCCCACAGCGCCGATGGTACTGCAACCGGGAGGTTGTGGGAGAGTAGGTCGCCGCCGGACATTTTTTGAGGGAGGGCCTCGCACTGTTGGTGCGAGGCCCTTCCCGCATTTCTGGACTGTTTCTCCGAGAGGACGGTCCGCCACAGGCTCCGGGCACTAGCCTGGTCTCCTGAGGACCCGGCCGTGAGGCCGGCGCATGAGGAACAGAGACTGCGTTCCCGCGGATCATCGCGGCGTGACGCCCAGGAAGGACACCATGGCTGAGGACACCCCCCGAGAGCGCCGCGAGGACCGTGGTTCCGAGGGCCGCGGGCCCCGTGGTGGTGATGGCCGGCGTCGTGGTGGAGACCGCGACGGACGTCCTCGCAGCGGTGCCGGTGACCGGCGCCGCTCCGGCGGGCCTCACGAGGACCGTCGTCGTGGCTCCGCAGACGGTCCGCGTCGTCAGGACGGGGCCGGTGACCGTGGCCCGCGTCGCGAGGAGTTCGGTCGCGACGGCGCGCGGCGTCGCTTCCGCCCCACCTCCGAGGACCGCCGGCGCGGCCCGGGCCAGGATGGCGGGCGGCCCGAGCGCCGCGGTGCGCCGACGGGCCCTCGTCGCGAGGACCGCGCCGAACGACCCGCGCACAATCCCGGTGACCTCCGAGCGGCGAATCGTGCGGACCAGGAGCGCTCCCCGGACATCGACCCGGACGTGACGGGCAAGGAGCTCGACCGCGGCACGCTCAAGGAGATCAACGGCCTTGACGAGCGTGCTGCCAGCTGGGTCGCCAAGCACCTGGTGATGGCCGGTCGCTACCTGGACGTCGACCCGACGCTGGCGTTCCAGCACGCCCTCGCCGCGTCCCGCAAGGGCGGCCGCCTGTCACGCGTGCGCGAGGCCGTCGCGCTCACCGCCTACGCGGCGGGGGAGTACGCCGACGCGTTGCGCGAGTTCCGCACCTACCGGCGCATGACGGGCGACGACACCCACATCGCCGCGCAGGTGGACAGCGAGCGTGCCCTCGGCCGCACGGAGAAGGCCCTGCAGCTGGCCGCCGAGGTGGATGCCTCGCGTCTGGACCGCGCGGCGCGGGCCGAGCTGGCCATGGTCGTCTCCGGCATCCGCGAGGACGCCGGCGACCTCCAGGGTGCCCATGAGGCCCTGCAGATCCCGGAACTGGACCGTCGGCGCGGCTACCCCTTCTCTCCCCGGCTGTTCCAGCGCCAGGCCGACGTGCTGCTCGCCCTGGGGCGCCGCGACGAGGCTCGGCTGTGGGCGCGTGCCGTGCGCGTCGCGGAGAAGGCCCTCGGCGTGGGCGGGTTCGCGGACCCAGAGATCATCGACGTGGACACCGAGCCGGTCGAGGACCCCCGGAACCGCCGCCCGTCCCCCCGCGAACGGCGCCACGAGCGGTATGCGGCCGAGGCCGGTGCGGAGCCGACGGCGGACGGATCCCCGGCCGAGGAGCCGGAGGCCGCCGCGGAGCCGACCTTGGTGCCCCGACAAGAGGCCGTCGCGGAGCCGCCGGCCGCCGTCGACACGCCGGACGAGGTCGACCCGAACCAGCTGTCGCTGTTCGACGACCTCGAGGCCCCGGAGGCAGACGAGCGGTGAGCACCACGTTCTTCGACGGTCACGACGGGCTGCTGTGCGACCTGGACGGCGTCGTGTACGCCGGAGACGGTGCGATCGCCGGGGCGGTCGAGACGCTGTCGACGCTGCAGGAACGCGGCGTGCCGGTCGGGTTCGTGACGAACAACGCCTCTCGCGCGCCGGAGTCCGTGGCCGAGCATCTCCGCACGCTCGGGGTGCCCGCGGAGGCGGGGCAGGTCTTCGGCTCCGCACCGGCGGGCGTCGACCTGCTCGAGGAGACGCTCGGCCGCCGGACCGGCCGGGTGCTCGTGGTCGGCTCGGCGTACCTGCGCGCCGTGGTCGAGGAGCGGGGCTACGAGGTGGTCGCGTCCGCGGCGCAGTGTCCCGACGCGGTGATCCAGGGCTTCGACCCCGGTCTCGGCTGGGCCGATCTGGCGGAGGCCGCGTACGCCGTGCGCGCCGGGGCCACCTGGGTCGCCACCAACCTGGACACCTCGATCCCGCGCGCGGAGGGGATCGCCCCCGGCAACGGGGCCCTCGTC
>NZ_RBLN01000328.1:0-2094 GCF_003989405.1 Micrococcus sp. HSID17227
TGGTGGTCGCACCCCGGTCCGCCAGCTGCGCCAGCGTGGTGCCGGCGTAGGCGCCCGTGCCGATCAGCAGGATGGTGGCCCCGGCCCAGAAGTCGCGCTGGGCCGCGGCGTCGGTGAGACCGCGCAGCTCCTCCGCGAGGTCCAGGGCGACGGAGACGACCGAACGGCCGGCCGCGCCGAGCGCCGTGCGGGAGCCGACGTCCTTGGCCGTGCGCGTGGCGGACTCGAAGAGGCGGACGAGCGGGCCCGAGGCGGTGCCGGCCTCCTGGGCCGCCGTCAGGGCGCGCCGTACCTGACCGGCGATCTCGCGCTCGCCCACCACGGCGGAGTCCAGTCCGGCGCCGACCTCGAAGAGGTGACGGGCCGTGGCGTCGGCGTCGAGCGTGCGGAACGCGGCGTGCACGTCCTCGTCCGGCAGGGAGGTGGAGGCGGCGACGGCGGACAGCAGCCCCGTGCGGGCGGCCTCGACGCCGGCCCCGTCGGCCTCGGCGTAGATCTCCACGCGGTTGCACGTGGCCAGCACGATGGCGCCCGCCGCGCCGCTGCCGGGCAGGGCGGGCCCGACCCCGGTCGCGCCGGCGCTGAGGCGGGCGACCGTGTCCAGGTCCAGGTCATGGTGGGAGGCGACGAGAGAGAAGACAGTCACAGCGGGCCAAGTCTAGCCCCGACCGCCCCGCCCGTCCGGGAAGGCGGGCCTGACCCGGGTGCCGTCGGCCAGTGTGACGACGCTCACGGAGGACGCGGATGTGCCACCGCGACACGACCGGTGGGACACTGGGGGCATGTCCGCCCTGTCCCAGACCCCCGAGACCCCCGCGGCCGTCCCGGCACTGCCCGCCGAGCACCCGCTGCGCACCGAGGATCCGTCACGCTCGACCGTGGCCAGCCCGCTCCTCTGCGCGCTGCGCGGCCAGCGCCCCGACCGCCACCCCGTGTGGTTCATGCGGCAGGCCGGCCGTTCGCTGCCCGAGTACCGCCAGGTGCGCGAGGGGATCGGGATGCTCGACTCCTGCCTCATGCCGGACCTGGTCCGGGAGATCACGATGCAGCCGGTGCGCCGCCACGACGTCGACGCGGCGATCTTCTTCTCGGACATCGTGGTCCCCCTGCGCCTGGCGGGCGTGGACGTGGAGATCCAGCCCGGCGTGGGCCCCGTGCTCGGCCAGGCCGTCCGCACCGCCGACGACGTCGCCGCGCTGCCCGTCCTCGAGGACGCCGCCCTGGACGTCATCCGCGAGGCCGTCGCGGCCACCGTCGCCGAGCTGGGCCCGCGCCCCCTGATCGGCTTCGCCGGCGCCCCCTTCACGCTGGCGGCGTACATGGTGGAGGGCCGTCCCTCCCGCGACCACTTCGGCCCGCGACGCATGATGCACGCCGACCCCGAGACCTGGGCCGCCCTGGCCGGCTGGGCGGCCACCGTGTCCGGCCAGTTCCTGCGCGCCCAGCTCGAGTCCGGCGCCTCCGCCGCGCAGCTGTTCGACTCGTGGGCGGGTTCGCTCTCGGCGGACGACTACCTCGAGCACGTGCAGCCGCACTCGACGGCGGCCCTCGCCCATGTCGCCGACCTCGCCGGGCCCGGCGTCCCCGACGGCGCCCCGCTCCTGCACTTCGGCACGGGCACCGGAGAGTTCCTGCACCACATGCGTGACGCGGGCGCGACCGCCGTCGGCGTGGACCACCGCCTCACGCTCGCCGAGGCGCACCGCCGGCTCAGCGCGAACCCCGGCCCCGACGGACGCGGCGCCGTGCCCCTGCAGGGCAACATCGACCCGGCCCTGCTCGCCGCCCCGTGGGAGGTCCTCGAGGCCCACGTGCGCGACGTTGTCGCCTCCGGCGCCGTCGCGCCCGGCCACGTCGTCAACCTCGCCCACGGCGTGCCGCCGGAGACGGACCCGGCCGTGCTGACCCGCCTGGTCGAGCTGATCCACTCCCTGCCCGTGCCGGAGCGGGAGGGCCAGGACCCGGCACCGGACGTCGAGACCCTGCTCGCCGCCGTCCCGGCCGTGCGCCAGACCATGCTGTTCTCGGCCACCATGCCGGGTCCCGTGGTCGCGATGGCGCGCCGTTACATGACGCAGCCCACCCACATCCGCG
>NZ_RBLN01000329.1:0-2234 GCF_003989405.1 Micrococcus sp. HSID17227
TCGGGCTGCGCGCGCTGTCCTCGCCGGCGAGCGTGCGGGGGGGCAGCGTCGCGCGCCTGTGGTGGGCGGACGACGCCGAGCCGGAGGCGGGCCGATGGGCCGCGCCTACGGCGACACGGCGGACACCGAGCGCGCCGCACGCATCGACCTGGCGGCCGTCCGGCACAACGTGGGCGTGCTGCGGGAGCGGATCCGGCGCCCCGACGGCAGCCGGCCGCTGCTGACCGCCGTCGTCAAGGCCGACGCCTACGGCCACGGCGCGGTGGCCGTCGCCCGTGCTGCCGCGGCCGCCGGCGCGGACCGGCTCGGGGTGGCCCACGTGCGCGAGGCCCTGGCCCTGCGCGCGGCGGGGGTGCCCCTGCCCGTGCTCGCGTGGCTGCACACCGGGGCCACGGACTTCGCCGCCGCGGTGGAGGCGGAGGTGACCCTCGGCGTCTCGGGCTGGGACCTGGACGCCGTCGCCGACGCCGTCCGCGGGCTGCGGGCCCGGGGCGGGGCCGGACCCGGGGCCCGCGCGGTCCTGCATCTGAAGGCGGACACCGGCCTGGGCCGCCGCGGCTGCACGCCCGAGCGGTGGCCCGCCTTCGTGGCGCATGCCGCCGAGCTCGAGGCCGCGGGCCTCGTGCGGGTGGAGGGCGTGTTCTCCCACCTCGGCGTGGCGGACGAGCCGGACCGGGCCGCCGAGACCACGGCGCAGCTGCTGCGGTTCGAACGGATGGCCGCCGAGGCCGCCGAGACGCTCGGCCACCCGCTGCTGCGCCACCTGGCCAACACGCCCGCCGCCCTCGCCCGGCCGGACACGCACCTGGACATGGTGCGCGTCGGCCTGGGCCTGTACGGGCTCTCCCCGTTCGCGGACGTCACCGCCGCCGAGTTCGGACTGCGCCCGGCCATGTCCCTCGTCACCGTCCTGGCCAACGTCAAGGCAGTCCCCGCCGGGCAGGGCGTGTCCTACGGATTCCGCCACGTCACGGCGGAGCCCACCACCCTCGGGCTCGTGCCCGTCGGCTACGCCGACGGCGTCCCGCGCGTCGTCGAGGGCACGCGCGTCCAGGTCGGCGGCCGGACCGTCCCCGTGGTGGGCCGCATCGCGATGGACCAGTTCGTGGTGGACCTCGGCCCGGACGCCGCGGACGCGCCCGGCGACGCCGTCGAGCTGTTCGGACCGGCCTCCGGCATTCCGGTGGAGGAGTGGGCCGCGGCCGCCGGGACGATCAACTACGAGCTGGTGACCCGCATCGGAGGCCGCGTGGACCAGCAGCACGTGGACCCCACGTCGACCCAGGAGGCCCGCCCATGAGCGACCACGAGTTCCCCGCCCCCGGCCCGACCCTGCCCGAGCCCGTGCTGACGGCGACGGTCCCGCTCGAGGGCGCCGACGGTACCCGGGCGTTCGGCCGCGCCCTCGCCGGGGTGCTCCGCGCCGGCGACGTGCTGATCCTCACGGGCGACCTCGGCGCGGGCAAGACGACCTTCACCCAGGGGCTGGCCAGCGGATTCGGCGTGGCCTCCGGCGTGGTCTCGCCGACGTTCGTCCTCTCCCGCGTCCACCCCGCCCCGGCCGACGCCCCGGCGGGCACCCCGGACCTCGTGCACGTGGACGCGTACCGGCTGCGCTCGGCGGGGGAGCTCACGGACCTCGACCTGGACGCGAGCGTGGACCGCTCCGTGACCGTCGTCGAGTGGGGCCGGGGCATGGCCGAGTCCCTCGCCGGGTTCCCCGAGGACCCGGACGCCTCGTGGCTGGACATCGAGATCGTCCGGGCCCGCGGGGGTGAGGACGCTCCCGCGGCCCCGGCGGGGGAGGGCGACGACGGCATCGTCACCGACTTCTCCGACGAGGACGGAGGCCAGGCCGATGAGCTGCGCTCGGCCGTCGTGACCGGCCGCGGCCCGCGCTGGGCCGGCGTCGTGCTTCCGTAGACTGGCCGCCATGGCCCTGCTCCTCGCGATCGACTCCTCCGCCGCCGCCTCCGTCGCCGTCCTGCGGGACGGTGAGGAGCTCGCGCGCTGGGCCACGGACGACACCCACGCCCACGCCGAGGTGCTCGCCCCCGCGGTGCAGACCGTGCTCGGCGAGGCCGGCGTCACCGGCACCGCGCTGGACGCGCTCGCGGCCGTCGACGACGTCGACGTGGACGCGGTCGGCGGTTGCGGTGACGTTGACGGGGGTCTCGGGCAGGGGGAGCGCGTCCAGGTGGCGCATCAGCTGGGAGACGTCCAGGGCGCACAGC
>NZ_RBLN01000330.1:0-246 GCF_003989405.1 Micrococcus sp. HSID17227
GGCAAGTACAGTGTGATGTTGTTGTGGTAAGCTGTTGTGATATATAACGAGCTAGTTGTGTGTAGTTGTGCTACTGCAGTTGTGTGGGAGTGGCGAGCAGTTTGGGAAGAATGATGTTTGTGGTGGTCTGTGTGCGAGTTGGTTGTGCAGCAATGGCCTTTTCTGGCGGTGCCAAATCATGAAGGAGTAGTGAGGGTGTGGATGCCGTCTTATGTATAGTTTTTTTTTTTTTTAATGATCCGGCAC
>NZ_RBLN01000331.1:0-1784 GCF_003989405.1 Micrococcus sp. HSID17227
TACGCGGCCCTTGACGGCGTGGTGGACGACGTGCTGCTCTCGTCCTACCTGCTCCAGCCAGACCAGCGGGACACCTCGCTCGAGGCGCTGCCGGAGGCGCATCTGCACACCCCCCTCACCGCCCCGCGCGAGCCCGCGCAGCAGCGGGCGCAGGGGACGTTCGACCTCGACGGCGGGCAGGCCGCCGCCGAACGCGCGGACCGCGCCGCGGACGCCGTGCGGGCCGCCTGGGTGGTGCGCCGTCTCTCCACCCAGTTCACGCCCCAGGTGCTCGACCGCGGGGCCCAGCGGCTGCTGCAAGAGCTCGAGATCCCGCTCTCGCGGCTGCTCGCCCGGATGGAGCTGACCGGCATCGCCGTCGACGTCGACGCCCTGACCGGCCTACGCGAGGACTTCACCGACGCCGCCGACGCCGCCAAGGAGTCCGCGTGGGCGTCCGTCGCGGAGGAGACCGGCGGGATGCAGGTCAACCTCGGCTCGCCCAAGCAGCTGCAGGAGGTGCTGTTCGAGCGGCTCAACATGCCGCGCACGCGCAAGACGAAGACCGGCTACTCCACGGACGTGGACTCGCTGCAGGACCTGCTCGAGCAGACCCGGCACCCGTTCCTCGAGAACCTGATGGCCCACCGTGACGCCACGAAGCTCCGGCAGACCGTGGAGGGGCTGCTCGAGACCGTCGCCACGGACGGCCGCATCCACACCACCTACTCGCAGACCGCCGCCGCCACGGGCCGGCTGTCTTCGCTGCACCCGAACCTCCAGAACATCCCGGTGCGCACCGAGGCGGGCCGCCGCATCCGTGAGGTGTTCGTGGCGGACGAGGTGGCCGGCGAGCAGGCCGTGCTGCTCTCGGCCGACTACTCCCAGATCGAGATGCGCATCATGGCGCACCTGTCCGAGGACGAGGGGCTGATCCAGGCCTTCCGCGAGGGCGAGGACCTGCACTCGTTCGTCGGCTCGCAGGTGTTCGGCGTGGACCCGGACGACGTCACCGCCGAGCAGCGCGCCAAGGTGAAGGCGATGAGCTACGGCCTGGCCTACGGGCTGTCCTCCTTCGGGCTGTCCAAGCAGCTGAAGATCTCGGTGGACGAGGCGCGCGGCCTCATGAAGGGCTACTTCGACCGCTTCGGCGGCGTGCGCGACTACCTGCGCGACGTCGTCGCGCAGGCCCGACAGGACGGGTACACCTCGACGATCGAGGGGCGCCGCCGCTACCTCCCGGACCTCAGCTCGGACAACCGTCAGCTGCGGGACATGGCCGAGCGCGCCGCGCTCAACGCCCCCATCCAGGGCTCGGCCGCGGACATCATCAAGCGCGCGATGCTCGACGTGCAGGCCGGCCTCGAGGAGCACGGGCTGGCCTCGCGCCTGCTGCTGCAGGTCCACGACGAGCTCATCCTCGAGGTCCCGGCCGCCGAGCTCGACAAGGCCACGGCGCTCCTGAAGGAGCGGATGGGCCGGGCCGCCGAGCTCTCCGTGCCGCTCGACGTGCACGTCGGCCAGGGAAGGAGCTGGCATGACGCCGCACACTGACGCGCCGGAGGGTCCGTCGCTGCGGCGGCTGGCCGACGCCGCCGAGGACCGGCTCGGCGAGCACGGCCTCGCGCTGCGCGACCTCGGGGTCCTCGGCCCCGAGGACCCCGCCGCATCGCACTTCGCGGCCGCGGTCGAACGGGGCTTCTACGAGACGGTGCCCACGGGCGCCGCGCTCCGCCAGCAGCTCGAGGCCCACGCGGCCGACGGACGGCGCCGGCTCGGCGTCTACGCGCCGGGGGACGACCCGG
>NZ_RBLN01000332.1:0-2033 GCF_003989405.1 Micrococcus sp. HSID17227
TACTCCCGAGACGACGACGCGGAACGGCACCCGCGCCCGGGTCAGGACCTCCGCCCGGCCGGGGGAGGCCGAGCCGAGCACCAGCCGCAGGCTCATGCCGGGGCCGGCCGCGCCGTCGTCGTGCGGGATCACGCGAGCGCCTCCCGCAGGGTGTCCAGGCCCATGCCGCCCAGGCGCAGGGCCCGGGTGTGGAAGGCCTTGAGGTCGAAGTCGGCGCCCTCGGCCTGCTCGTGCTCGGCGCGGATCTGCTCCCAGATGCGCTGGCCCACCTTGTACGCCGGCGCCTGCCCCGGCCAGCCGAGGTAGCGCGTGAACTCGAAGCGGCGCTGGCCCTCGGAGATCCTCAGGTGCTTGGCCAGGAACGCGTAGCCCTTCTCCGGGGTCCACGCGCCGCCGCCCTCGGACTCGGGGGCGTCGAAGCCGCAGTGGTAGCCGATGTCGAACACGACGCGGGCCGCGCGCATGCGCTGCATGTCCAGCATGCCGAGGTGGTCGCCCGGATCGTCGAGGAAGCCGAGCTCCTCCATGAGCTTCTCCGCGTACAGCGCCCAGCCCTCGCCGTGGCCGGACGTCCAGCAGAAGCTGCGGCGCCACAGGTTGAGGTTCTCCCGGTTCATCATGGCGGTGGCGATCTGCAGGTGATGGCCCGGCACGCCCTCGTGGTAGACCGTGGTGGTCTCCGCCCACGTGGTGAACTCGTCCTCGCCCGGGGGCACGGACCACCACATGCGGCCGGGCCGGGAGAAGTCGTCCGAGGGGCCGGTGTAGTAGATGCCGCCCTCCTGGGTGGGGGCGATCATGCACTCGAGCCGGTCCATCGGGGCCGGGATCTCGAAGTGCTCCTTCATGGCCTCGACCGCGTCGTCGGAGAGCCGCTGCATCCACGTGCGCAGGGCCTCGGTGCCCTTCAGGGTGCGCTCCGGGTCCGCGTCCAGGATCGCGCGCGCCTCCTCGATCGTGGCGCCCGGCCGGATGCGCTCGGCGTCCGCCTGCTGCGCGGCGATGATGCGGGCCAGCTCCTCCTGGCCCCAGCGGTAGGTCTCCTCGAGGTCGATCTCGGCGCCGAGGAAGTCGCGGGAGGCCAGCCGGTAGTACTCGATCCCGACGCCGTCCGCCTCCGGGGCGTGCGGGCGCAGCTCGGCCTCGAGCGTGTCCGCGAAGTCGCGGTAGGCCTGCGCGGCGGCGTCCGCGCCGGAGCGGATGCGGGCGGCCAGGGCGTCGTCCACGACGTCGGCTGCCTCGGCCCGCTCGACCAGGCCCGGGAAGAACCCGCCCGCGGCGCCGTGGGCGCGGGCCTGCTCCACCACGATGTCCACCTGGCGCACCGCGGCCACGTGGCCGGCGTCGCGGGAGGCGAGCAGGGATTCGGTGTAGCCGCGCAGGGCGGCCGGCAGGTTCTCGAGGCGGCCGGCGATGTGGCCCCACTGCTCCGCGGTGTCCGTGGGCATGAGGTCGAAGACCGCGCGGATGCCCTGGGCAGGGGAGGCGATGTTGTTCAGCTCGGTGCGGCCGGTCGCGTGGATCTCCCGCTCGAGGCCGATGCGCTCCTGCATAGCCGCCTTCGTGACGCGGTCCGTCTCGTCCTGCGGCTCGAGCGCGGCCAAGTCCTCGAGCAGGCGGGCGTTGAGCTCGTCGTCGGCGCGGGCGCCGGCGGGGGAGAAGTCCGTGTACTCGGTCTCTCGGCCCGGGAAGCCGAGCTCGGTGGCGGTGTCCGGATGCAGGGCGAGGAGGTCGGTCACGTAGCGCTCGGCGAGCGCGTCGATGGCGGACGGGGTGCGGGCGCCGTCGGCGGCGGCCTCGGAGGTGTGCTGGGTCATACCGGCACTCTAGGTGTTGTGGGTCATGAGGTTCTTGCCACGAGGCGCCGGCTGAGATGAGACGAGTGGGCCCCGCCCCGCAGGATGGCAGTTCCTACACCACCCACCTGCCAGAAGAGACCCACTCATGACTCACGCTAACGCACCCCTGACCCCGACCGGCCGACTCAGGATGGTCCACCGCCACCTGCACGACGGGATCCCGCAAGCACACGT
>NZ_RBLN01000333.1:0-2122 GCF_003989405.1 Micrococcus sp. HSID17227
CGGCCACCACGAGCTGCAGCCCGCCGGTCAGGCCGCGCTGGGCCGCGAGCGCGGCCGTGAGCCGGTCGAGGTCCGCCTGGGCCCGGTAGTAGGGCACCACCACGGAGACGGCAGCGCTCACGTCCACCTGTGCACGCGGCGGAGCACGTCGAAGAGCATCCGCGCGCAGTCCTCGGCCCCGGGCGAGAGGTCCACGGCGGGGTCGAGCCACGTGCGCTCGGGGTCCTCGACCGCCTCGGCGATCGCCTCGGCCAGCGCGAAGGCCGGCGACCCGTTCGGGTGCACGAGCCGCAGGGTGCCCGGGCGCAGGCGCTCCATCTCCTCCGTGTAGCGGCCCGCGGAGGCGATCGCCCGCCGCCCCACCGAGGTCCACGCCGCCAGGGACCCGGACGCGGACACGTTGCGGTGCGCCGCGAACGGGATGCCCGCCGAGAGCAGGGCCGCGTCCGCGAACTCGTCCGGCACGAACCCGGTGACGCGGAACTCCAGGCCGCGCGCCTCGGCGTCGCGGGTCAGCTCCGCCACGAGGTCGTCATGCCCGATGCTGACGGGTCCGAGCGCCGTCAGCCGGCGCGGCGCCCCGGAGTCCGGGCCCCACTGGCGGTGCAGCTCGGTGAGGGCCTCCAGGGCGAGGGCGTGCCCCTTGCCCGGGTAGACGAAGCCGAAGAGCACGAGGTCCCGGTCGAGGCCGGCCATGCTCTCCGGCACCACCGGTTCGGCACGGGCGGCCGCGGCCCGGCGGTCCTCCACGGGCAGCGGGACCACGTCCGCGGCCACGTCCACGAGGTCCGCCAGCAGCGCCCGTTCGTGCTGGGAGGAGACCACGACGCCGGCCACCGTCTGGGCGAGCCGCGCGTACGCCTCGCCGCGGCGGCGGTAGCGGCCGTCGCCCTCAGCGGGCTGCGGGATGTCGTGCAGGGTGAGCGTGGTGCCTGCGGGCAGGACGTCGACGAGCAGGTCCGCGGCGGCGGTCGCGGTGGGGCCGAACAGTGCGTCCGTGACGTCCAGGTGCACGGCGGCGCCCAGCGCCCGCGCCTCCTCCAGCAGGGGCACGAGGCCCCGGAACGCCGCGACGTCCTCCGCCCTGAGCAGCTCCACCTCGGCGCCCACCCTCCGGAGGGCGGCGGCGATCTGCCGGCCATGGCGCACCACGCCGTGCTCCGGCGCGCCCACGGTCACGTACAGCACACGTCCCTGCGGCTGCGAGTCCACGTCCACGATCCCCTTCACCTGCGGCGGCGCTCCTCGACGCGGCGGCGCGCCGGAACGGACAGGATGCCGCTGCTCCGATTCTCCGATCCTGCCCTGACAGACTAGATTCCGCGACCCCCGACCCGGGACGGGGACACGCCGCCCGCGCGGCATCGCATCCCCAGGTCAGGAGGCCCTCCCCCGTGAGCATCACCGTCCAGCACGTGCCCGCGCAGCACCCGTACACCCGCGCGATCCGCCCCCTCGACCCGGGCGCCGCGCCGGACGTGGAGTTCCTGCCGGACCCGCCGGTGCCGGGCGCGCCCGCGCACCAGTGGTGGCCGCCCCGGGCCCTGCGCGCGGAGTGGCTGGCCGAGCACCGCCCGGACGTGCTGCACGTGCACTTCGGCTTCGAGCACTTCAGCCCCGCCCAGCTGGCCGCCGCCCTGGACGCGCAGCACGCGCACGGGGGCGCCGTCGTCGTGACCGTGCACGACCTCGAGAACCCGCACCTGACGGACCAGGGCCCCCACCGGGACCGCCTGGCCGTGCTGCTGGGCCGCGCGGACGCCGTGCTCACGCTCACCCCCGGCGCCGCGGCGACCCTCGCCCGCGACTACGGCGTGCGCGCCCTCGTGGTCCCCCACCCGCACATCGTCCCGCTCGAGGACCTCGTGGCGCAGGGCGACGACGACGCCCCCGGCCTGCCGCCCCCCGACGCGTCCGACGACGGCGACGGCGCGCCCGTCCCCGCCCGCCTGCTGGTGCACGCCAAGGACCTGCGGGCCCAGGTGGCCCCGGTGGTCGAGTATCGCGCAACGACCGGTCGGTGAAGGTGGACTTCCCGGTCTATGACCTTCACGTCGACGTCGTGCCAGCACGACCTGTCGGGGACCTATGGGAAATCCCTAATAAGGGGGAGGGTTGGGAG
>NZ_RBLN01000032.1:0-15606 GCF_003989405.1 Micrococcus sp. HSID17227
CCGCGTCCAGGACCGGGGCCATCGGGCGCAGGCGCGCGCCGGCGTCGCCGTCGAAGCGGACCCGGCCGGGCCGCAGCGCGGCGACGAACGGGACGAAGCGCATGACCGTCCCCGCCAGTCCGCAGTCCACGGCGACATCCCCGGCCAGCGGCTCGCCGACCGGCATCGGATGCACCCGCAGTCCGCCGTCGGACAGGGGCTCGAACCGGGCCCCGAGCGCTGTGAGCGCCGTGCGCATCAATGCCGTGTCCCGCGACTCGAGGACGCCGTGCAGGACGCACGGACCGTCGGCGAGCGCGGCGAGCACGAGATGCCGGTTCGTCAGCGACTTCGATCCCGGCAGCCGCACCTCTCCGCGCACCGGGCCGCGCGCCACGGGCGCGGGCCAGGTCTCGGCGGCGTCGGGACGGGGGGCGGGGGAGTGCGCGGCGGCACGCGTGGGGCGGGTCACCGGACCAGCCTATCCGGCGGCTGTCGGCCGGGGTCGGCCTGTCGCGGGGGAATACCTGGAACGCTCCTGGCGCTCCACTGGACGACCCCGTACCCGTGTCGGCGCACCGGTCCCGCTCGCCGCGGACCGCAGCCGGAGAGGAGCCCCGCATGAGCGCCGCCCTGCTGACGCATCCCTCCCGGACCGTAGACTGGCCCGCGATGAGCACTGACAACAGCCGGCCGGAATTCGCCCGGCCCGAGGACGCCCCCGAGCACGACCGCGCCGACATCGACGTCGCCGCCGAGTCCGAACAGCAGCGCCGTGCCCGGTTCGAGCGTGACGCCCTCGAGTTCGTGGACCAGTTGTACTCCGCTGCGCTGCGCATGACGCGCAACCCGCAGGACGCCGAGGACCTGGTCCAGGAGGCGTACACGAAGGCCTACTCCTCGTTCCACCAGTACCGGCCCGGCACCAACCTCAAGGCCTGGCTCTACCGGATCCTCACGAACACGTACATCAACCTCTACCGCAAGCGGCAGCGCCAGCCCCTCGAGGCGGACAACCCTGAGGTGGAGGACTGGCAGATGGCCCGGGCCGCCGAGCACACCTCCGGTGGCCTGCGCTCGGCCGAGACGGAGGCCCTCGACCGGCTGCCCGACTCCCAGGTGAAGGACGCCCTGCAGGCGATCCCGGAGGAGTTCCGGCTCGCCGTCTACTTCGCGGACGTGGAGGGCTTCGCCTACAAGGAGATCGCCGAGATCCTCGACGTGCCGATCGGCACCGTCATGTCGCGGCTGCACCGCGGCCGCAAGCAGCTGCGCGAGCGCCTCGCGGACTACGCGGCCGCGCGCGGCATCAAGGCCCAGCCGAAGAAGAAGACCGGGCGCGGCGGCACGAAGCAGACCGAGACGAGCACGAAGGAGGCCACGCGATGACCGCGGACCAGCACGGCCATGAGTGCCGCGTCGCCCAGGACGCCTCCCTGGAGCGGCTGTACCAGTACCTGGACGGCGCCCTGACGCCCGAGGACATCGAGCAGGTGCGCGCCCACGTGGCGGAGTGTCCGGACTGCCGGCACCAGAAGGAGCTCGAGGAGCTCATCCGCTCGGCGGTGCGTCGGTGCTGTCAGGAGAAGGCGCCCGCGCAGCTGCGGGCCACCATCATGACCCGCATCACCCAGATCTCGACGACGACCGTCACCTGGGGCTGACACCGCGACATGCGGACCCGTGGGCACCCGATCGGGCGCCCCGACGATGACGAAGGGCCGTCCCCTGAGGGGACGGCCCTTCGTGGTCTCTGCGGTCGCCGGGTGGCACCCGGCCGGTCCGCGACGCCGATCAGCGGATCAGGCGTTGGGACGCTTGCCGTGGTTGGCGCCGTTCCTGCGGCGGTCGCGACGCTTGCGTGCACGCTTGCTCATGACGTCTCCCTTCAACGAGTCGGTCGGTGGTCCATTCTGTCACATCAGGCCGTGGGCTCGGGCAGACCGAGCCACTGGTACCAGCCCCGATGCAGCACGAGCCACGCGATGAGCCCGTGGCCCGCCTGGCCCGGCCGGCCCTGGCCGGAGGCCAGGTCCGAGCGCCACTGCTCGTGGCCCACCAGCGGGGTGAACGTGTCCACGTACACGTGGTTGCGCCGGTCGGCCACATCCAGGTAGGCGGCGTTGAGCTCGGCGAGCCGGGCGTTGCGCTGCTCGTCCAGGGTGGGCGTGGGGCCCACCACGAGCACCGGGATGTTCCGCTGCGAGGCGGTGTCCAGGACGTTGGCCAGGTTCAGCCGCGAGCGGGCGGTCGAGGTGGCCTCCAGGTCCAGGTCCGCGTCGGACAGGGCCACGACGAGGCGGTTCTCCGTCTCCTCGGAGAAGCGCCGCGAGGCCTCGCCCCACCAGCGCTCGTTGAGGTCCTCGGTGGTCTCGTGCGGCACGGCCAGCACGTAGTTCTCCAGCTCCACGTCGGGGGCCTGGGTGCGGGCGAGCACGCGGCCCCACCAGCCGATGGCGCGGGCGTCGCCCGCACCGGCCAGCAGCTGGTCGCCGACGGCGGCGATCCGGATCCGGCGGTTGTGCACAGTGTGTCCTTTCGTCGGCCGATCCGGCGCCGCCGCCGCACCGGAGGGTGCGGCGGCGGCGCAGGGTCGGTCCGGGTCAGCGGCCGAAGGCGGCGTCCAGCAGCGTGCTGAGCTCCTGGTCGTGGCGGCCCTTGGTGCCCGCGGAGGTCGCGGCCGAGGCCGGGCGGGACACGAGGGTCACGGGGCCGTCGAGCTGCGGCACGAGGTTCAGTGCCATGAACGGCCACGGGCCCTGGTTCGCGGGCTCGTCCTGCACCCAGGTGACGTCGGCGACCGGGTAGGCGCGGAGCGCCTTGCGGATCTCGTCGAGCGGCAGCGGGTAGAGCTGCTCCACCCGCACGATCGCGGTGGACGTGTCACCGGACTTCTCGCGGCGGGCGAGCAGGTCGTAGTACAGCCGGCCGGAGACCAGCACCACGCGCGTGACGTCCTTGGCGTCCACCCCGGCGTCCGGGATGACCGGCTGGAAGCCGCCCTCGGTGAAGTCCTCCACCGAGTTCGCGGCGGCCTTGAGGCGCAGCAGCTGCTTCGGGGTGAACACGATGAGGGGCCGACGCGGGCGGGCGTAGGCGTGCTCGCGCAGCAGGTGGAAGTGGTTCGCGCCCGTGGAGGGGTTGACCACGCGCATGTTGTCCTCGGCGCACATCTGCAGGAAGCGCTCGATGCGGGCGGAGGAGTGGTCCGGCCCCTGTCCCTCGTAGCCGTGGGGGAGGAGCAGGACCACGGACGAGGTCTGCGACCACTTCTGATCGGCCGAGGAGATGAACTCGTCGATGATCGTCTGCGCGCCGTTCACGAAGTCGCCGAACTGGGCCTCCCACAGCACGAGGGCGTCGGAGCGCTCCACGGAGTAGCCGTACTCGAAGCCGAGGGCGGCGTACTCGGACAGCAGCGAGTTGTAGACCCAGAACTTCGCCTGGTCCTCGGAGAGGTGCCTCAGCGGCGCCCACGTGTCGCCGGTGATCCGGTCGTGGAACACCGAGTGGCGCTGCGTGAAGGTGCCGCGCTGGGAGTCCTGGCCCGCCAGGCGGACCGGCACGCCCTCCATGAGCAGCGAGCCGAAGGCCGCCAGCTCGGCGAAGCCCCAGTCGATGCCGCCGTCGACGGCCATCTTGGCGCGGCGCTCGAGCAGGGCCGCGAGCTTGGGGTGGACCGTAAAGCCCTCGGGCACGTCGATGTGCGCCTGCCCGATGGCCCGCAGCGTCTCGGCCGAGATGGCCGTGGACGCCGGCGCCTCCGGGGCCGCGTCCCGGTCCTCGGCCGGGCGGAGGCCCTCCCCGCCGGAGGCGGGCGCGTCCTCGTGGGTCTCCGCGAAGACCCGCTCCAGCTGCTGCTGGTAGTCCTTCAGGGCGCTGTCCGCCTCCTCCTGCGTGATGTCGCCGCGGCCCACGAGGGACTCGACGTACAGCTTGCGGGTGGAGCGCTTCTGCTCGATGAGGTTGTACATGCGCGGCTGCGTCATCGACGGGTCGTCGCCCTCGTTGTGGCCGCGGCGGCGGTAGCAGACGAGGTCGATGACGACGTCCTTGTTGAACCGCTGGCGGTACTCGAAGGCGAGCTGGGCCACGTGCACCACGGACTCCGGCTCGTCGCCGTTGACGTGGAAGATCGGGGCCTGGATGGTCTTGGCCACGTCGGTGGAGTACACCGCGGAGCGCGCCTGGGTCGGCGGCGTGGTGAAGCCCACCTGGTTGTTCACGACCACGTGGATCGTGCCGCCGGTGCGGTAGCCGGGCAGCTGCGAGAGCTGCAGGACCTCGGTCACGACGCCCTGGCCCGCGAAGGCCGCGTCGCCGTGCACGAGGATCGGCAGCACGGAGAAGGAGTCCGGGCGCTGGCCACCCAGATCGAGGCGGTCCTGCTTGGCACGCACGACGCCCTCGAGGACCGGGTCCACGGCCTCCAGGTGCGAGGGGTTGGCGGCGAGGTACACGCGGGTGCTGTTGCCGGCGTCGGACACGAAGGTGCCCTCGGTGCCCATGTGGTACTTCACGTCGCCCGAGCCCGAGGCGCCGCCCGGGGTGGCCCCCTCGAACTCGCGGAAGACCTGGCTGTAGGTCTTGCCGGCGATGTTGGTCAGCACGTTCAGGCGACCGCGGTGCGCCATGCCGATGGCGACCTCGTCCAGCCCGGCGTCGGCGGCGTCGCCGAGGATGCCGTCCAGCAGCGGGATGAGGGACTCGCCGCCCTCCAGGGAGAAGCGCTTCTGGCCGATGTACTTGGTCTGCAGGAACGTCTCGAACGCCTCCGCGGCGTTGAGTCGGCCCAGGATGCGCAGCTGCTCCTCGCGGGTGGGCTTGGCGTACGGCTGCTCGAGCTTCTCCTGGAACCAGGCGCGCTCGGCCGGGTCCTGGATGTGCATGTACTCGACGCCGATGGTGCGGCAGTACGCGTCACGCAGCACGCCGAGGATCTTGCGCAGCGTCAGGCTGCTCGCCCCGCCGAAGCCGCCGGTGGGCCACTTGCGGTCCAGGTCCCACAGGGTCAGCCCGTGCTCGCGGATGTCGAGGTCCGGGTGGTAGGCCATCGAGTACTCGAGCGGGTCCACGTTGGCCAGCAGGTGGCCGCGGTCCCGGTACGCGTGGATGAGCTGCTGGATGCGGGCGACCTTGCCGATCTGCTCCTCCGGGTTCACCTGCACGTCCTGGGCCCAGCGGACGGGCTCGTAGGGGATGCGCAGGGAGTGGAAGACCTCGTCGTAGAAGCCGTCCTCGCCCAGCAGGAGGCCGTGCACGATCTTCAGGAACTCGCCGGAGCCGGCGCCCTGGATCACGCGGTGGTCGTACGTGGAGGTCAGCGTGATCGTCTTGGAGATCGCCAGGTCGTGCAGCGTGGACTCGGCGGCGCCCTGGAAGGCGGCCGGATAGGTCAGCGCGCCGACGCCGATGATGGCGGCCTGGCCCTGGGACAGGCGGGGCACCGAGTGCACGGTGCCGATGCCGCCCGGGTTGGTCAGGGAGACCGTGGTGCCGGCGTAGTCGTCCATCGTCAGCTTGTTCTTGCGGGCGCGCTGGACGAGGTCGTCGTACGCCTTCCAGAAGCCGCGGAAGTCGAGGGTCTCGGCGGCCTTGACGTTGGGGACCACGAGCGCGCGGGTGCCGTCCGGGCGGGGCAGGTCGATGGCGAGGCCGAAGTTCACGTGGGCCGGCTCCACCATGGTGGGCTTGCCGTCGCGCTCCTCGTAGGTCACGTTCATCGAGGGCATGGCCGCGAGCGCGCGGACCACGGCGTAGCCGATGAGGTGGGTGAAGGAGACCTTGCCGCCGCGGGTGCGGGCCAGGTGGCTGTTGATGACCACGCGGTTGTCGATCAGCACCTTGGCCGGCAGGTCGCGCACGGTGGTGGCGGTGGGCATGGACAGGGAGGCGTCCATGTTCGTGGCCACGGCCTTGGCCATGCCCTTGAGGACGGTGGCCTTCTCCTGCTTCTCGTCCGCGGTGGTGGCGGTGGTGTCGGCGGGCTCGGAGGGCACGGCCTGGGCCGCCGGGGTCTTCTTGGGCTTGGGGCCGGTGCTGACCGAGGTCTCCTTGGGCTGCGGACCCCGGGCCGGGGCGGTCGCCGCCTTCGGCTCGGTCACCTTGGCGGAGGCCTTCGGCTCGGTCTGGGCGGCGGCCTTCGGCTCGGTCTGGGCGCCGGCCTTCGGCTCGGCCTCGGCGGGGGCGCTGGCCTCAAGACGGGCGAAGATCTGTGCCCACTGCCGGTCCACGGAACCGGAGTCCTCGCGGTACTTCCGGTAGATCTCGGCCACGAGCCGTTCGTTCCCCGGGAACTCCTGTGCGAGCCGGTCCGACGTGAGTTCTGGCACTGTGTAACGCCTCTTCCTGAGCCTTGGGATGCGATGTGCTGCGCCGGGCCACCCGCGCGGCGCGCGTGGGGCCGGGAACGCCTCGAGACATCATAGTTCTTCGACGCCCCCGGTCGGAATGCCGCGGCCTCGGCTCGACTCCGCTCCCGGCGGACGCGCGGGGGGCTCTCGGCGTCCACCGCGTCTGGGAGACTGACACCATGCGCTTCCTCACCGACCCGGCCGTCGACCTGACGTACAACGACGTCTTCCTCGTGCCCTCGCACTCGGACGTCGCCAGTCGCATGGACGTGGACATCGCCCCGGATGACGGCACGGGCGCCACCATCCCCCTGGTCTCCGCCAACATGACCGCCGTCACCGGGCGCCGGATGGTCGAGACCATGGCCCGGCGCGGCGGTCTCGGGATCCTGCCGCAGGACATCCCGGCGGACGTCATCCGGGACGTCGTGCGTCGGGTGAAGGCGGCCCACCCCGTGGCGGACACCGCCCTGACCGTCGGCCCGCAGGACACGGTGCTGGACCTGCTCCACCTCGTGGACCGCCGCAACCACGGGGCCGTCTGCGTGGTGGACGCGCACGGCGGGCTGCTCGGCGTGGTCCGCCCCCAGGACTGCGAGGACGTGGACCGCTTCACCTCGGCCGCCTCCGTCATGCACCCTCCGGTGGTGACCCTCACGCTCGCCGAGCTCGGCGGCACGGACGGCGCCCCGGACAAGGACGCGCTGCGGGCGGCCTTCGAGCGCCTGCACGCCGCGCACCAGGAGATGGCCCCCGTCGTGGACCCGGCGGTGGGCACCGCCGCCCCCGTGCTGCGCGGGGTCGTCACCGCGGCGGGCCTGCTGCGCTCGTCCTTGTTCACGCCCGGTCTCGACGACGACGGACGGCTCCGCGTCGGCGCCGCCGTCGGCATCAACGGGGCGGTGGGGGAGAAGGCCGCCGTCCTGGTCGAGGCCGGCGTCGACGTGCTCGTCGTGGACACCGCGCACGGTCATCAGCGGACCATGCTGGACGCGCTCGCCGCCGTGCGGGCCCTCGACCCCGGCGTGCCCGTGGTGGCCGGCAACGTCGTCTCCGGCGACGGCGTCCGGGACCTGGTCGCGGCCGGCGCGGACATCGTCAAGGTGGGCGTGGGACCGGGCGCGATGTGCACCACGCGCATGCAGACCGCGGTGGGCCGGCCCCAGTTCTCGGCGGTCCTGGAGTGCGCCGCCGCGGCCCGCGAGCTCGGGGCACGCGTGTGGGCGGACGGCGGGGTGAAGCACCCGCGGGACGTGGCGCTCGCGCTGGCCGCCGGAGCCAGCTCGGTGATGATCGGCTCGTGGTTCGCGGGGACGCTCGAGTCTCCGGGCGACCTCGTGCACGGTCCGGACGGTCGGCGGTACAAGGAGAGCTTCGGCATGGCCTCGGCCCGCGCGGTCCAGCACCGCACCCGCCACGAGGACGCCTTCACCAAGGCCCGCAAGGCGATGTTCGAGGAGGGCATCTCCTCCTCGCGCATGTACGTGGACCCGCGCCGCCCCTCGGTGGAGGACCTGCTGGACACCATCACGTCCGGTGTGCGCTCGTCGCTGACCTACGCCGGCGCCCACGACCTGGCGGAGTTCCGTGAGCGCGCCGTCGTCGGCCTGCAGTCCGCGGCGGGCTACGAGGAGGGCCGGCCGGTCGCCTCGTCGTGGTGAGGCGGCCGCATGCCCCTGCTCGTTCCGCCGGGGCCTGACGCCCCTATACTGGGCGGACTATGGATCACCCTGACACCTGTGTGCCAGACCGCTCGTCCGCCCACGCGGACGCGGCCGGATCGGAGCCTTCCAGTCCCGGTGCCCCGCACCGCCGCCCGGCCCGCCGTCGAGGGGGTGAGGTCGGGTGGAGTGGCTCCTGCTGATCCTCGGCCTGGCCCTGATCGTGGGCACCGGGTTCTTCGTGGCCGTCGAGTTCGCCATGATCGCGATCGACGTGCCCACCGTGCAGCGCATGGTGGACGCGGGTGACCGCGGCGCCGAGCCCCTGCTGCGCTGTCTCAAGTCACTCTCGACCCAGCTCTCCGCGTGCCAGCTGGGCATCACTCTGACCACACTGCTCACCGGCTACGTGATGGACCCGGCGATCAGCCGGCTCATCGACCCGCTGCTGCTCCAGGTGGGGCTGCCGGCCGGCGTGGTGGGCACCGTCTCGCTCGTCGTCGCGATGGTCGTGGCGACCCTGCTCTCGATGCTCCTCGGCGAGCTGATCCCCAAGAACATGTCCATCGCCGAGCCCATGGCGATCGGCCGCGCACTCGCCCGGCCCCAGCTCGTGTTCAGCACCGTGTTCAAGCCGGCGATCCTGGTCCTGAACGGGTTCTCCAACGGCGTGCTGGCCCGCGTGGGCATCGAGGCCAAGGAGGAGATCTCCGGCGCCCGCAGCCCCGAGGAGCTCTCCTCGCTGGTCCGCCGCTCGGCCCAGCTGGGCACGCTCGACGCGCAGACCGCCACGTTCCTGGACCGGACGCTGCGCTTCGCGGACCGCACCGCCGCGGACGTGATGACCCCGCGCATCCGCGTGGAGACGGTGAGGGAGGACCAGGCTCTGCCCGAGGTCCTGGACCTGGCCCGCAGCACCGGCTACTCGCGGTTCCCCGTGATCGGCGACTCCTCGGACGACATCCGCGGCGTGGTGCACGTGAAGAAGGTCGTGGCCGTGCCGCGGGAGCGCCGCGCCGACCTCGAGGCCGGTGCACTGATGACGGAGGTCATCCGCGTGCCGGAGACCGTGCACCTGGACCAGCTGCTGGCCGAGCTGCGCGACGCGAACCTGCAGATGGCCGTCGTCGTGGACGAGTACGGGGGCACCGCAGGGGTGGTCACGCTCGAGGACGTGGTGGAGGAGATCGTCGGCGAGGTCGCGGACGAGCACGACCGCGTCACCCCGGGGGTCCTGCAGACGGCCTCCGGCCGCTGGTACTTCCCGGCGGAGCTGCGGCCCGACGAGGTGCGGACCCAGATCCCGGCCCTCGTGGTGCCGGAGGACGGTGCCTACGAGACCGTCGGCGGGTACATCCTGGCCCGACTGGGGCGCCTGGCGGAGGTCGGGGACGTGGTGGACGTGGACGGCGGTGTCCTGACGGTCGAGCGGATGGACGGCCGCCGCATCGAGCGCGTGCGCTTCGACCCGGCCGCTGAGGACGAGGAGACGCGCGCATGAACGGGGACGTCGTCGGACTGCTGTGGCTGGTGGTCCTGTTGGCCGCCAACGCCTTCTTCGTGGCGGGCGAGTTCGCCGTCATGGGCGCCCGCCGGGCGCAGATCGAGCCGCGGGCCGAGGCCGGCTCCCGCCAGGCCCAGGTGGCGCTCTACGCGATGGAGCACGTCTCCCAGATGCTGGCCGTCTGCCAGCTCGGCATCACGGTGTGCTCCCTGCTCATCCTCAACGTGTCCGAGCCGGCGCTGCACCACCTGCTCGTCGTCCCGATGGCCGCCCTCGGGGTCCCGTCCGCGGCGGCGGACGTGACCGCCTTCGTGCTCGCGCTGCTGGTGGTCACCTTCCTGCACGTGACCCTGGGCGAGATGGTGCCCAAGAACGCCGCCGTCTCGTTCGCGGACCGCGCCGTGATGCTGCTGGCCCAGCCGCTCGTGTGGCTCTCGAAGCTGCTGCATCCGGTCGTGGCCGCGCTGAACTGGACGGCCAACCTCGTGCTGCACGCCCTGCGCATCGAGCCGAAGGACGAGGTGGCCTCCTCCTACACGCTCGAGGAGGTGCAGTCGATCGTGGCCGAGTCCACCCGCTCGGGCACCCTGGAGGACGAGTCCGGCGTGCTGCACTCGGCCCTCGAGTTCTCGGACCACCGGGCCGGGGACGTGATGGTGCCGCTCGAGCGGGTCGTCACCGTCCCCGAGGGGATCACGCCGCACGACTTCGAGTGGACCGTGGGCCGCGTGGGCTTCTCCCGGTTCGTGGTCGAGGACCCCGACGGCGGCTACACCGGCTACCTGCACCTGAAGGACGTCCTCACCGTGGGCCCGTCGGGACACGACGAGCCGATCCCGCTCACGCGCGTGCGCTCGCTGGCCAACGTGCGGCTCGAGGACGAGGTCGAGGACGCACTCGCGCTCATGCAGCGCACGGGCTCCCACCTCGCCCGGGTCATCACGCCCGAGGGCGAGACCGCGGGCATCCTCTTCCTCGAGGACGTGCTCGAGGAGCTCGTCGGGGAGATCAACGACGTGACGCAGTCGCCACGTCGGTTCCGGCCCGCGTGAGCGTCGCGCGGGCGGCGCGGTGCTACTGTTGAGAACCGATTTCACACATCCTCCCGACACGAACGAGGTCGCCCCATGCTCCGCCGCCGTCGTCTGCCCGCCCTGACCGGGGCCCTCACCGCGCTCACCCTGAGCCTCGCCGCGTGCGGCGGGACCAGCGGCGACTCCGCGGGCGAGCAGGCCGCGGGCGCCTCTGCTGCCGCCGGGTCCGGCTCGGCCGCGGGCGCGCCCGTGGCCGTCGCCACGACGACGCAGCTCGGCTCCGTGCTCGACCGCGTGGTCGCGTGCGCCGACGCCCGCAGCGTCACGGTGATGGGCCCGGGGGATGATCCGCACGACTTCTCCGCCTCGTCCGCGCAGGTGAAGGACATGGTCTCCTCCGGCCTCGTGTTCTCCAACGGCCTCGGCCTCGAGGGCGGCATGGAGTCCGCCCTCGCCAACGCCGAGGCGGACGGCGCGACCGTCGTCGAGGTGGCGCCCCAGCTGGATCCGCTGCCCTTCGGCGGCCATGACCACGCCGAGGAGGGGGCGGGCCACGAGGGCCATGACCACGGGTCCGAGGACCCGCACGTCTGGATGGACGTCGCCCGCATGGCGAGGGCCGCCGAGCTGATGGGCGACACGCTCGCCCAGGAGCGGGGTGACGAGAGGTTCGCCGAGTGCGGCGCGACCGTGCGCGGGGAGCTCGAGCAGACGGACACGCAGGTCCGGGAGATCCTCGCCGGGGTCCCGGAGGACCGCCGCACGCTGGTCACGGACCACGACGCCTACGGCTACTTCAGCGAGGCCTACGACTTCACCGTGTCCGGCGTCGTCGTCCCGGGCGGCTCCACCGACGGCGAGCCCTCCTCCCAGGAGATCGCCGAGCTCGCCCGGTCCATCCGCGACGGCGGCGCAGACGCCGTGATCACGTCCGTGGGCGCGCGCAACAGCCTCGTGGACACCGTGGCCGAGGAGGCCGGCGACCTGCCGGTCATCGAGGTCTACGAGGGCGGCGTCGGCCCGAAGGACACCCCGGAGGCGGACTACGCCGAGGCCATGCTCCTCAACGCCCGCACCCTCGCCGACGCGCTGGAGGGCTGAGGATGGACTGGCTGCTCGAACCCTTCCAGATGGGCTTCCAGCAGCGTGCCCTCGTCGGCGGACTCATCGCGGTGGTGATGTGCTCGGTCGTGGGCACGTGGCTGGTGCTGCGCGGGATGAGCTTCTTCGGGGACGCGTTCGTGCACGGTGTCCTGCCGGGCATCGCCCTGGCGGTCGTCACCGGCGGCAGCCCCCACCTCGGTGCCGCGGTGGCCGCCGTCGTCATGATGGCGGGCATCTCGCTGGTGCACCGGGCCACCACCCTCAAGGAGGACACCGCCATCGGCCTGCTCTTCGTGGGGATGATGGCCCTGGGCGTGGTGATCATCTCCAAGTCGGACTCCTACACGGGTTCGCTCACGTCGATCCTGTTCGGCGATGTGCTGGGGGTCAGCGTGGACGGCATCGTGACCCAGGCGGTCATCGCCGTCGTGGTGATCGCCCTGGCCCTGCTGCTCTACCGGCCCCTGTTGGCGCTGAGCTTCTCCGAGGTCAAGGCGCGCTCGCTGGGCATGCGACCGGGGCTGACGCACACGTTGCTGCTGGTGATGATCGGCGCGGCCGTGATCGGTTCGTTCCAGGCGGTGGGCACCGTGCTCGTGTTCGGCCTCCTCGTGGGACCGCCCGCGACGGCGGCGCTGCTGACGCGCAGCGTCCCCCAGATGATGCTCGTCTCCGTCGGTATCGGCGCGGCGTGCGTCGTCACCGGGCTCACCCTCAGCTACCGGCTGGGCACGGCGGGTTCGGCCACCATGGCGCTCATGCCGATCCTGCTGTTCTTCGTCGTGCTCGCCGTCCGCGCCGCCGTGCTGGCGCTCCTGGGCCGGCACGTGCGCTCGCGCGCGCAGCGTGAGCAGGAGGTGCCGGTCGTGGCCCTGCCCGGAGCGGAGGCCGCCCGATGAGCGCGTCCTTCCCCGCGGACTCCGCGGCGGCCCCGCCTCCCCTCGCGGTCGCCCGGGCGCTCGAACTGCGCCATGGCGCGCACGTGGCCGTCAGACCCTCCGACTTCACCCTGCCGGCCCGGCGGCTGATCGCGGTGATCGGGCCCAACGGCTCCGGCAAGTCCACGCTGCTGACCGCCCTGGCGGGCCTGAGCGACCCGGCCTCCGGTGCGCTGGAGGTGCTCGGTGAGGACCCGCGGCGGCGCTCGCAGCGCACCTCCTTCGTGATGCAGTCCATCGGCGTGCCCCAGGGCGTGCCGGTGACGGTGCGCGACGTCGTCGGGATGGGCCGATACCCCACGCTCGGATGGTTCCGTCGGTTCCGGAGGGAGGACCGGGACATCGTGGGGGCCGCCATGGAGCGCATGCAGGTCGCGGACCTGGCGCGGCGGCACCTCGACCAGCTCTCCGGAGGCCAGCGCCAGCGCGCCTACGTGGCCCAGGGCCTCGCCCAGGACCACGACGTGCTGCTGCTCGACGAGCCGATGACGGGCCTCGACATCGTCTCCGCCCGCACGATCGACGACCTCCTCCACGAGGAGCCGACGCGCGGGGTGTCCGTGGTCTACACGACCCACGATCTCGACGAGGCCGCGGAGGCGGACCACGTGGTCCTGATGAGCGGGCGCGTCGTGGCCTCCGGCCCGCCGCGGGACGTGCTCACGGTCGAGAACCTGGACATCGCGTACGGCCGGGGCGCCCTGCACGGGCCCTCCACGGCGGTCGAGGACGCGGCGGAGTTCCTGGACGACCCCGCGGGCGGCATCCGCCACTGACCGGGGCCCGGCCCGGGGTCAGGCCGCGCGGGTGCGCCCCTCGGCCCGGCAGCGGGCACACACACCGGTGATCTCCACCGTGTGGTCCGCGTCCGTGAAGCCGTGCTCCGCGGCGACGGCGGTGGCCCATGCCTCGACGTGGGGGGCGGTGACCTCGACGGTGGTCCAGCAGATCCGGCACACCAGGTGGTGATGGTGGCCCTCGTCCTCGCACCGGCGGTACACGGACTCGCCGTCGTCGCGGCGGAGCATGTCCACGAGCCCGTCGTCGAGCTGCTGCTGCAGGGTCCGGTACACGGTGGCCAGCGAGACGCGTTCGCCCTGGTCCTGGAGGCGGGCATGGAGCTCCTGCGCGCTCACGAAGTCCGGGATGCGGTCCAGGGCTCGGTCGACGGCGGCCTTCTGCCGGGTCGCCCGGGGACGGGCGGCACGGGGGCCGGGCTCGGGGGCGCTCACGGTGCTCACGACTCCTTCTGCGGCGGCTGCCGCCTCCTCCGCGCGGTCCGGAACAGGTCCGCGCGGGCCATCCTCCAGGTTATCAGCGACGCCGAAGGGGGCGTGGAGTAGGGTGTCCGGGTGCACAGCGAGAGCCCGGACCCATCCCCTGTCCCGGACCGCGACGGTGCCGCCCCCGATCGACCCGACCCGCTGATCGTCGTCGACGAGGGGCAGGGCCGCGTCGTCCCGGCGCCCACGGCGGCCCCGTCCTCGTCCCATGACGCCGGCGGCGACCCGGACGCGGACACCGACGGCGTCGATCCCGAGGCCGCCGAGCCGCCCACCCTGGTGACGGTGGACGTGCTGGCCGGCTGGCTCGGCCTGGCCCCCGTCGAGGACCTGCCGCCGGTGCCCGAGGGCCCGGCCTACGCCCAGCCGGGCCGATGCCGCCCGAACCGGGTGATCCTGCTCGACGTCCGGTTCCGGGCCACGGGGGGCGGGCCCGACCACGCCGCCTATCTCCAGGGCCATCTGCCGGGCGCCGTCTACGTCTCCCTGCCCAGCCAGCTCGCCGGCCACGCCGGCCCGGCGGCGGGGCGTCACCCCCTGCCGGACGCGCGCCAGTTCGCGGAGACCGTGCGGATGTGGGGGATCGACGAGGGCGACACCATCGTGGTCTACGACGACGACCACGGCCTGTCCGCCGCGCGCGCCTGGTGGCTGCTGCGCCACGCGGGGCTGCGGGACTCCATGCTCCTGGACGGCGGCCTCGAGGCGTGGCGCGCCGCGGGCCTGCCCCTGCAGCCCGGCGAGGTCATCCCGGTGCCCGGCACCGCCCGGCCGTCGTGGGGCCGCATGCCCGTCGTGGACACGGCCGGCGCGGAGGCGATGGCCTCCGGCGGTCTGCGCCTCGACGCGCGGGCGGCCGAGCGATACCGCGGGGCGGTCGAGACCTTCGACCCCGTGGGCCGGCACAGGTGAGCGGGGGGGGGGGCGGACCCGTCGACGTCGTGGCCGGCTCCAGCCGCGGCGGGGGGGAGGTGCGCAGGGCGGGGGGCAGCGGCGCGCACGGCCGCGTGGGGCCGGCCGCGGGGCGGGCGGAGCGGGTCGAGGCCGTCGCGGGGGACGACGCCACTCCCGGGGCCGTGTACGGCGGCGCGGGCATCACCGCGGCGCACGCCGGGCTCACCCTGGCCGTCGCGGGGCGACCCGGAGTGGCGCTCTACCCGGGTTCGTGGTCAGCATGGGTCCAGGACCCGTCCAACGCCGTCGCGGTCGGCCCCGAGCCCAACGGCGCGTCCGGCCGGGACTGACGAGCCCCGGGGCCCCGCCCCGCCGACCCCCAGGAGGACCCCCCATGGCCACCGTCTTCAGCAGGATCGTCGCCGGCGAGCTGCCCGCCCGCTTCGTGTGGCAGGACCAGACGTGCGTCGCGTTCCTGTCCGCCGCACCGCTCCAGCCGGGGCACACGCTCGTGGTGCCCCGTGAGGAGGTGGACGAATGGGTGGAGGTCGACCCGGCGCTGGTCACGCACCTGACGACGGTCGCCCAGCAGATCGGCAAGGCGCAGGTGGCGGCGTTCTCCGCGCGCCGGGCCGGGCTCATGATCGCCGGCTACGAGATCCCGCACCTGCACGTGCACGTGTGGCCCTCCACCTCGCTCGCCGACTTCGACCTGGCCCGCGTGGACAACGCCCCCGATCCGGCAGACCTGGACGACGCCGCCGCCCGCCTCCGCGCGGCCCTGCGGGACCTGGGCCACGGCGAGGTCGTCCCGCAGGACTGACGGCCCGCGCCGCCCGGACCCGGCTCAGGCGCG
>NZ_RBLN01000334.1:0-1822 GCF_003989405.1 Micrococcus sp. HSID17227
TGCAGTTCCGACCGCGCCCCAGCGACATCGCAGCAGGGGGGAACGGCGGTCTTGTCGCCGGCGCGCGGCCGACTGGAACCTGAGGTCCCCGCTAGGCTGAGGCCGTGTCCACGCCGCGGGCACGACTTCCGACTTCGATTGAAGGAGACCCGTCCATGGCCCTGATCGACGCCATCCACGCTCGCGAGATCCTCGACTCGCGCGGCAACCCCACCGTCGAGGTGGAGGTCCTGCTCACCGACGGCTCCCTGGGCCGCGCGGCCGTGCCCTCGGGCGCGTCCACCGGCGAGTTCGAGGCGGTCGAGCGCCGTGACGGGGACAAGAAGCGCTACGGCGGGAAGGGCGTGCTGGACGCCGTCGCCGCGGTCGAGGGCATCGCGGAGGAGCTCGAGGGCGAGTTCGCCGCGGACCAGCGCGCCGTGGACCGCGCGATGCGGGACCTGGACGGCACCCCCAACAAGGGCAAGCTGGGCGCGAACGCGATCCTGGGCGTGTCGATGGCCGTCGCCGTGGCCGCCGCGCAGGCCTCCGACCTCATGCTCTACAAGTACCTGGGCGGCCCGAACGCCCACGTGCTGCCCGTGCCGATGATGAACATCCTCAACGGCGGCGCCCACGCGGACTCCAACGTGGACATCCAGGAGTTCATGATCGCCCCGATCGGCGCCCCGTCCTTCCGCGAGGCCCTGCGCTGGGGCACCGAGGTCTACCACGCCCTGAAGACCGTGCTGCAGGAGAAGGGCCTGTCCACCGGCCTGGGCGACGAGGGCGGGTTCGCCCCGTCCCTGGAGTCCAACCGCGCCGCCCTGGACCTCATCGCCGAGGCCGTGACGAAGGCCGGCTACCGCCTGGGCGAGGACATCGCGCTGGCGCTGGACGTCGCCTCCTCCGAGTTCTTCGACAACGGCTCCTACACCTTCGAAGGCCAGCAGCGCTCCGCCGAGGAGATGGCCGCCTACTACACCGAGCTGGTGGACAACTACCCGATCGTCTCCATCGAGGACCCGCTCGACGAGGACGACTGGGACGGCTGGCAGCACCTGACCGCGCAGCTGGGCGATCGCGTCCAGCTGGTGGGCGACGACCTGTTCGTCACCAACGTGGAGCGGCTGCAGCGCGGCATCGACGAGAAGGCCGGCAACGCCCTGCTCGTGAAGGTCAACCAGATCGGCTCCCTGACCGAGACCTTCGACGCGATCGCCCTGGCCCAGCGCCACATGTTCCACTGCATGATCTCGCACCGCTCGGGCGAGACCGAGGACACGTTCATCGCGGACCTCGCGGTGGCCACCAACGCCGGCCAGATCAAGACCGGCGCCCCGGCCCGCTCGGACCGCGTGGCCAAGTACAACCAGCTGCTGCGCATCGAGGAGGACCTGGCCGACGCCGCCGTCTACGCGGGCCGCTCCGCCTTCCCGCGCTTCCGCGGCTGACCGTCCCCGACGACGACGCGCGGGCCCGCCCGGATCCTTCCGGGCGGGCCCGCGCCCGTCCCGGCGCGACCAGGATCCTGTCAGGGGCGGGCAGTAGGCTGGGAGGGTCCCCGCCACGCGTCCGAAGGAGTCCGCGATGAGTCCGCGCCGCCCCCGCGTGCCCCGTGTCGACCCGACGACGGGCGCCCCGCGCCGGACCGCCGTCGCGGCCCCGGCGACGGCCTCCCCGGAGGCGGACGCGCCCACGCCGACCCCTGCGGCCCCCACGCCGGCGCCCGCGGCGACGGACGCCGAGGTCATCGACCTGCAGAGCGTCCAGGAGCGCCGCCAGGCCGGTCACCCCGGACACCTGGACGGGCACCCGGACGCGGACCGGGCCGACACGGCCT
>NZ_RBLN01000335.1:0-2210 GCF_003989405.1 Micrococcus sp. HSID17227
GTGCCGGTCGCCGGGGCCGGCTGCGTCGTCGTGCCGGCCGGGGCCCGCCAGGTGACCGGCGACGACGCGGCGGGCGGCCTCGGCGTGCTCGCGGTCCAGGGCGAGCGTGGCCACGGCTCCGAGCAGCCCCTCGACGGCGGCGGTGGTGAACGGCAGGGCCGCCAGGTCCGCGGCGAGGGCCGCGGCCGTGGCCGGGGTCAGCCGCGGGGCGGGGGGCGACGGGGGTGTCGGGACGGGACTCATGCCTCGGTCCTCTCGGCGGGGTGGGGGCGGTGGGCGCAGAAGGGGCAGCGGTGCTCGGGGTCGTCGGCGGCGCAGGCCGCGCAGCGGACCTCGAGCGTGGTGCAGGCCGGGTCGGCGCAGTTGCGCAGCGCCGAGGTCGGGGCCTCGCACGTGACGCACCGGCCGATGGTCTCGGCATCGGCGGTGAAGCGGGTGGACAGGCGTCGGTCGAACACGGCCAGCTCGCCCCGCCACAGTCCGGCGTCGCCGCGGGCCTCGCCGTAGCGGACGATGCCGCCGTCGAGCTGGTAGACCTCGGCGAAGCCGCGGTCCTTGAGCAGGGCGGAGAGGACCTCGCAGCGCACGCCGCCCGTGCAGTAGGTGATCAGCGGCGCGTCCTTGAGGTGGTCCAGGGCCCCGGAGTCGACGGCGGCGAGCAGGTCGCGGGTGGTGTGCGCGTCCGGGACCACGGCCCCGTCGAAGCGGCCGATGGCCGCCTCCACCGTGTTGCGGCCGTCGAGGAAGCGCACGGGGTTCGCGGTGCCGGCGCGCTCGGCGACCAGCGCGTCCACCTGGACGGGCGTGAGCCGCTCCCCCGTGCCGACGATCCCGTCCGCGTCCACGGTGACGCGCTCGGGGGCCCCGAACGCGACGAGCTCGGGCTTGACCTTGACCGAGAGGCGGGGGAAGTCCGCCGCCGAGCCGTCCGACCACTTCACTTCGAGGTCCCGGAACGCCGGATGCTCCCGCGTGCCGCGCATGTAGCGCTTGACGGCGTCGACCGGTCCGCCGACGGTCCCGTTGATCCCCTGCGGCGACACGATGATCCGGCCGGTCAGGCCGAGGGACGCGGCGAGCGTGCGCTGCCACAGCCGCACCGCCTCGGGGTCGGCGAGCGGGGTGAACCGGTAGTACAGCGCGATGCGCGAGAGGGGGGCGGTGCTCATCAAGGTCCAGGCTAGTGCGCGACCCCGGACGCCACGGCCGTGAGGGCGGGCGGGGCCTGGCCCGCACCGGCCACACGCCTTACCCTTCAGACATGACTGAGCATCTGGATCCGGCACTGGTCGACATCTGGTTCGCGGCCTGGTCGCGATCGCGCGGCTACCGTACGAGCCAGGAGGCGGGGCGACGCGCGGCCCTGCGCACCCCTCGCCCCGCCCGCATGATCCCCGGCGGCTCCGGTCGCGCCACGGTGGACGTGCCGGCCACGTGGGAGCACGTGGTGGTGAACCCCTCCCGCGGGGAGCTGGAGGACCTGCGCGAGGCGGTGCGGGACCAGGAGCAGATCCTGCTCACAGTGTTCGGCGACGCCGGCGAGGACCCGAAGGCCATGGGTCTGAAGGCCCAGGCCGAGCCGGAGCGCTTCATGACCATGGACATGGACCCCGAGCTGCAGGACGTGGAGCCCCCGCTGCTGCCCGAGGGCTATGAGGCCCGCGTGGACCAACCGATGGAGGGCAGCCGTCGCCTGCGCATCCTGGCCGTCGGCGCCTCGACCGTGCCCGAGGGCGAGGAGGAGCTCGCCGCCCTCGGCTGGGTCACCGAGGAGGGCGGCACCGCCGTCTACGACCGGATCTGGACGTCCCCGAACCACCGTCGCCGCGGCCTCGGCTCCCTCGTGATGCGCTACCTCACCTCCGAGGTCATGAGCGAGGGTGAGATCAGCCGCGGCCTGCTCGTCGCGTCCCCGGACGGCCAGAAGCTGTACCGCCACCTGGCCTGGACCGACCTCGGCCCCGTGTCCATCTGGGGTCGCGGCCTGGCCGAGGACAACCCCGCCGCCGAGCACACCGGCACCATGGGGGCGTGACCGGCCACCTCCCGGAGCACGATCCCTGGGCGGATCCCGCGGGCGGCTGGGGGCCGCCCGGCACGGCGGATTCCGCGCCGCCCGTCGACGACGCCGCCCCGGACTTCTCCGGACCGGAGCCGCAGCCCGTCGGTGCGGTGGTGGCCGACGTCGTGGCCGGGCTGTCCGTCACGGC
>NZ_RBLN01000336.1:0-1989 GCF_003989405.1 Micrococcus sp. HSID17227
CGCGGTCCCACGCGTCGCCGGCCCGGGAGCGGCGCAGGACGTAGTCCTGTGCGGTCGGGTCGGCGACGGCGAAGAACGGGTGGGCCTCGGTGACCGTCACGGTGACGAAGTCGCCGGGGCGGGGGGTCTCGGCGCCGGCGGGCACGGAGAAGTGCACGAGCCGGTTGTCGGGTGCGCGCCCGGACAGGCGGCCGCGCTCCGCGGCCTTGGAGCCGGAGTCGGCGGTGACGAGCAGCTCCTGGCGGGTGCCGACGAGCGTGGCCATCTCCTCGGCCGAGATCCGGTCCTGCAGGGCCACGAGGCGCTCGAAGCGCTCCTGGACGACGGCCTTGGGCACCTGGTGGTCCATCTCCCCGGCCGGGGTCCCCGGGCGGATGGAGTACTGGAAGGTGAACGCGGAGGAGAAGCGGGAGGCCTCGACCACCCGCATCGTCTCGGCGAAGTCCTCCTCGGTCTCCCCGGGGAAGCCGACGATGATGTCCGTGGTGATGGCGGCGTGCGGGATGCGCTCGCGCACCTTCTCCAGAATCCGCAGGAACTTCGCGGACCGGTAGGAGCGGCGCATGTCCTTGAGCACCTTGTCCGAGCCCGACTGCAGGGGCATGTGCAGCTGCGGCATGACGTTGGGGGTCTCGGCCATCGCGTCGATGACGTCGTCCGTGAACGCGGCCGGGTGGGGGCTGGTGAAGCGGACGCGTTCGAGGCCCTCGATCTCCCCGCACGCGCGCAGCAGCTTGGCGAACGCGCCGCGGTCGCCGAACTCGACGCCGTAGGTGTTCACGTTCTGGCCCAGCAGCGTGACCTCGACGGCGCCGGCGTCGACGAGCGCCTGCACCTCGGCGAGGATCTCCCCGGGGCGGCGGTCCTTCTCCTTGCCGCGCAGCGACGGGACGATGCAGAACGTGCACGTGTTGTTGCAGCCCACGGAGATGGACACCCAGCCGGAGTGGGTGGAGTCCCGCTTGGTGGGCAGGGTGGAGGGGAACACCTCGAGCGACTCGAGGATCTCGATCTCGGCCTCGGCGTTGTGGCGGGAGCGCTCCAGCAGCACGGGCAGGGAGCCGATGTTGTGGGTGCCGAAGACGACGTCCACCCACGGGGCCCTGCGCTGGATGGCGGCCTGGTCCTTCTGGGCGAGGCACCCGCCGACGGCGATCTGCATGCCCGGGTGCGCGTCCTTCACCGCGCGCAGGTTGCCGAGGTTGCCGTACAGGCGGTTGTCCGCGTTCTCGCGGACCGCGCACGTGTTGAAGACCACGAGGTCGGCCTGGGCGTCCTCGGCGACCGGGGCGTAGCCGGTGGACTCGAGCAGGCCGGAGATGCGCTCGGAGTCGTGCACGTTCATCTGGCAGCCGAAGGTGCGGACCTCATAGGTCAGGCCCTCGTGCGGGCGCGCGGCGGCGCCGTCCTGCGCGAGCGGGGTGGTGCGGGGGGTGGGGTCCGTCAGAGTCACCGCACCATTCTAGGAACTCCGGGCGCGGCCCGGGTCCGCTCACTCCTCGTGCTCGGCGAGGACCTCCTTCACGACGGCGAACGCGAGGCCGCCGCCGTAGCCCTTGCGTCCCAGCATGCCGACGAGGCGGCGGGTCACCTTGTCCCGCTCGGCCCGGGCCTCCGGCGAGGCACCGCCGGGGACGGTGCGGCCCCGCAGCCGTCGGCGCACGAGGTCGAGGGCGGCGGCCCGTTCGTCCTCGCCGTCGATGGCCTCGAGCGCCTCGGCGGCGATCTCCCGGTCCACGCCCTTCTGCTGGAGCTCGTGCCCGAGGGCACGGCGCGCCAGGCCCTTGCTTCGGTGACGGCTGCGGACCCAGACCTCGGCGAAGGCGGCGTCATCCACGAGGCGCACCTCCTCGAAGCGGTCGAGGACGCGCTCGATCAGCTCGGGCTCGGCCTGGCGCTCGGCGAGCTTGCGTTCGAGCTGGCCGCGGGAGCGGGGGCCCAGGGCGAGCTGGCGCAGGACGACCTCGCGTGCGGCCTCCTCGCGCTCAC
>NZ_RBLN01000337.1:0-1900 GCF_003989405.1 Micrococcus sp. HSID17227
GGACAGCCGCGTTCCCGCCGACTGGCTGCTGGCGCAGACCGTGGCCGCCGGCCGCGACGAGGCGCTCGTGCTGGGCACGGTGGACGTGCGCCAGGGACCGCTGCGGCAGGCCTGGCTCCGCGGCTACCGGCACGAGGAGGGGCACGCGCACGTGCACGGGGCGAACTTGGGGCTGCCGTGGTCGCTCTACGAGGCCGTGGGCGGATTCCCGCCGGTGGCCGAGCACGAGGACGTCGGCCTGGCCGAGGCCGTGCGGGCCCTGGCGGGGGAGCGCGACGGTGGTGAGGGCCGCCGGGTGCGCGTGATCGCCACCGACACCACCCGCGTGCTCACCTCGTCCCGCCTGGAGGGGCGGACCCCCGGCGGGTTCTCCGGGTACCTCAAGGCGGTGGGCCGGCCCGGGTGAGGCCGGCCGTGGAGCAGGGGTGCGGGGCCGGGCCGGGTCCGGGGGCACCGCCTAGACTCGGCACCGGACCGCGACGCCCCGAACCGGAAGGACCGTCATGACCGACCCCCACGCCTCCCACGACCCGCGCCGTGAGGCCGCCCGGCCGAGCTGGTACGGGTCCGAGGCCGGTGCGGGCTCCTCCGGCACCGGCTCCTCCGCCGCCGGCTGGCCCGACGCCCCGGCCGGCGACGCCGACCGCGCCGCCTGGGACCGGGCCCCCTCGTACGCCGAGCAGGAGGGGCAGACCCGCCCCGCCTACGGGCAGCCGTACGGCTACGGCCAGGACGCGAACACCGTCCCCGCCTACGGCTACGGGCAGGGCACGCCCGGCCACGGCTTCGGAGCCCCGCTGCAGCCCGGCCAGACCGACGGCGTCGGCCGCTCGGTGGCGTCCATGATCCTCGGCATCATCTCCGTGGTGGGCGGGTTCACGTTCCTCCTCCCGCCGATCGTGGGCGTGGTCCTCGGCCACATCGGCCTCAAGCGCGAGCCCCACGGCCGCGGCATGGCGATCGCCGGCCTCGTGATGAACTACGTGTCCCTCGCCCTGCTGCTGCTCGCCGTCGTGTTCCTCGTGATCCTGGTGATCGCCGGGATCTCCCTGGGCGACTACACCTCGACCTGACCGGCCGGCTCAGCCGGCCAGCAGCAGCTCGAGATGTGCGGCCAGGGCGAGCAGGGGCGCGGACGTGCCGGGCCGACCGATGAGCTGGACGGACCAGTTCAGGCCCCGCTCGTCCCGGAGCACGGGCACCGCGACCGCGGGCAGGCCGAGCACGTTGACCATCGAGGTGTAGGGCGTGAACGCGCACTGCGCCTCGTAGTTGGCCTCGGGCTCCATCGCCAGGAAGTGGCCGACCGGCGGGGGCGCGGTGGCCAGCACCGGGGTCATCACCACGTCGACGGCGGCGAACTGCGCCCGCACCCCGCGCGCCCACTCCTCGAGCCGGTGGGCGGCGTCGTCGAGCTCGGCGCGCCCTGCGGCCCGGGCCGTGCGCAGGAAGTGCGCGGCCACCGCGCCCACGTGGGCCTCGGCGTCCTCCGGCAGCGGCGCCCGGAGCAGTCCTGCGGTCCACACCGTGCGGAAGTCCCGGTGGTAGTCCTCGCCGTAGTAGGGGGAGAGGTCCTCGACCGCGTGGCCGCCCGCGTCCAGGGCGGCGGCGGCCTTCGTCAGGGCGGTGACGGCGGGCCGGGCCAGGGAGATCTCCAGGTCGGGGGCGAACGGCGAGGCCGTGGTGACGCCGATCCGGCGGACGTCGACGGCGTCCCCGGCCCGGGCGGTCTCCACGGTGCGGCGCAGGTCCGACAGCACCCGGCCGGGCAGGCCCTCGGGGGTGAGCATCACGTCGTAGAGCAGGGCGGCGTCCTCGACCGTGTGGGCCAGCGGGCCCGACACCGTGAGGTTGCGGACCGTGTCCGCGTGCTCGTCCATCGGCAGCTCCCCGCGACCGG
>NZ_RBLN01000338.1:0-1940 GCF_003989405.1 Micrococcus sp. HSID17227
CCTCGTGAAGGCGACCGCGGCGAGGGTGGACGGCAGGGGCGTGCGCGCGGTCATGGGGTGAGCCTGCCGCCCCCGGGCCCTGCGACGGACCGGACCGACGCGCCCTGGGGAGGGCCGCCGTCGTCGTGGTGGCTGTGCAGGAGCAGCCGGCCCGCCGGACACGGTGGCCCCTTTGCGACGCGGGTTGAGTTATCACGGGTGCAGGCCGCCTGGACCGGTGATAACTCAACCCGCGTTGCGGGGAGCGGGCGGCCCGTCGGTCACGGCGTGCGGTCGACCGGCACCAGCTCCACGTCCTCGAGCCGCCCGTCCCGCACCGCCGCGCGCATGAGCGTGCACACCGGCTGCCGTCGCCGGTCCGTGCAGGAGCCGGGGTTCAGCAGCCGCAGGCCCGGGTTCGCGGTCTCCGGACCGGCCACGGTGTCCCACGGGATGTGGCTGTGCCCGAAGACCAGCACGTCCGCGTCCGGGAACGCCGCGGCCATGCGGCGCTCGCGGCCGGCCGCCGGGCCCGTCTCGTGGACCATCGCGATCCGCACCCCGCCGAGCTCCACGCGCGCCACCTCGGGCAGCCGCGCCCGCAGCTTCGGCCCGTCGTTGTTGCCCCACACGCCCACCAACCGGGCGGCCCGCGCGTCGAGGTCGTCGAGCACGTCCTCGGTCACCCAGTCGCCGGCGTGGAGCACGACGTCGGCCCGCGCCACCTCGGCCCACACCTGCGCGGGCAGGGCACGGGCACGCCGCGGGATGTGGGTGTCGGCGATCAGGAGCAGGCGGACGGCGACGTCGTCGGGCACGGTCCGCCTCACCGCGCCGCGAACGCGCCGAGCCAGAGCGCCAGCGGCAGGCCGACGATGACCACGACCACGAATCCGCGCACCAGCCACCGGCCCGCCGGGGTGGCGAGGTTGACCGTCACGCCCACGCCGTAGCCGGGGCGCTTGGTGGGGAAGACGGCCGGGTCGTCGGGGTCGCGCTTGAGCCCCAGGGGCGTCCACACCTCGTCCTCGGCGCGTTCCGCGGCCGTGGGCCGGTACCCGAGCTCCGCCGCGACGCGGTCCGACCAACGCGTCCACCGCCGCGTGCTGGCCCGCATCGCCGGGAAGACGCCCACCATGAGCACGGTCAGCGTGAGGGGCAGGATCCACCACGGCATCGTCCACGCCCCGGCGGCGAGCACCTCGGCCGTTGTCGGGGCCAGCACCAGCACGATGAGCACGCACGACCACCCGAGGCACTCCTGGACCCCGCGGTGCACCCCCGCCTGGCGCACGCGCCGCCACGGGGACAGCCCCGGATCCGTGGGGACGAGGACGGTGACCATCGCGGAGACCAGGGCCAGGAACCCCGTCACGCCGAGGCCGATCAGCGGCCCCGTCGCCACCGTGCCGAACGAGGCGTCCTCCCACGCATCCGGCCGCCCGTCGACGCCCCAGTGCGTGGGCACCCGCTCCGGCAGGCCCGGCAGGGCGACGAGGGCCCACCCCAGCAGCGCCAGGCACAGTGCGGCCGCGAGCAGGAACGGCAGCCACGGACGCAGCCGGCCACGGCGCAGGGCGGCGCGCTCGGCGGCGGGGACGTCGTCGGGAGTGGGACGGGGCGGGTGGGGCATCGACCCAGGCTAGCCGCGGCCCCCGCCCGCCACACCCGGTGACCGGCTCGTCCAGACGGCGGCCGCGCACGCCGCGATCACCAGCAGCATCCCCGCCAGGTCCAGCGGGGTGAGCTCCTGCCCGCGCACGGCCCACGCGGTCAGCGCCGCTGCGATCGGCGAGAGGCACGTCAGCAGGGAGAACAGCGCGGTCGGCATGCGGCGCAGCACCTGCAGGTCGATCCCGTACGGCACCGCTGTGGACAGCAACGCCACGGCCAGCCCCACGCCCAGCACCACGGGGGAGAGCAGGGCCGCCCCCGCCGTCGCGACGCCGACCGGCAGCGCC
>NZ_RBLN01000339.1:0-2012 GCF_003989405.1 Micrococcus sp. HSID17227
TGCTCCGTGCGCGCGAGCTCCGCCTGCGCAGCGCGCAGCGGCTCGGCCACGGCCCGCTGGCGCTCGGACGCGGCGTGCAGGGCGCGGTACGCCCCGGAGAGCACCACGGCCACGGCGGCGCCCACCAGCGGGCCGATCACGGCCGGCACCCGCACGCCGCCGGCGCCCGCCGCCCTCCCGGCCACCACGACGGCGGCCATCGCCACCACCCGCCCGGGCCCGACCACCGGGCGCCGCCGCGCCTGACGGGCCCCCCGGTCGACCACGGGCAGGACGACGAAGAAGGGGGGGAAGGCGACCCACGCGAAGTCGCCGTGGTGGCCCACGAGCAGGCCCCACAGCAGCAGCACCAGGGCCAGCCAGGCGACCGCCGGACCGCGGCCGACGTCGTCGCCCCGGGCCCACCGGCGCCGCTCCAGCACGGTCCCGGCCAGGTAGACGCCCGCCAGCGCGGCGGTCAGCAGCACCAGGGTGGTGGCCGGGAACGGACCGGACGCGTCCGGGGACCGGTCCGCGAGCGCGCGCGCCAGCCCCACGGTGAGCAGTGCGGCGAACGTGACGTGCAGGGCCACGCGCAGGCCGGCGAGCACGGCGGTGGTGCCGGTCTCGGTGGGCGCGGGGGGCACGGCGGCGCGGGGGGCGACGGACATGGCTCCACCCTAGGGCGCGCCCCGGACGCGACAACGGCCCGATGCCCCGGGGTCGCGCCGCTGCGCCGCCGGGATCAACCATTCGGTTGACCGGGTCCAGCCGCCGCGGGCGATGTGGCGACCCCTCCCCGCGCGAGACCGTGGAGGCAACCTCAGGACAGACCTCGTCAGGAAAGGACGCGCCCCGTGTTCCTCGCACTCCGCGACCTCCGCTTCGCCACCGGACGGTTCGCTCTCATGGGCTCCGTGGTGGCCCTCATCAGCCTGCTGCTCGTCATGCTCTCCGGCCTCACGGCCGGCCTGGGCGGGCAGAACACCGCCGCGATCGACCGCCTCGGCGAGCAGGGCGTGCAGCGTCTGGTCTTCGGCGGCGCGGCGGGCCAGGAGCCCACCGCGTCGTTCACCCAGTCCGAGTTCACCGTGGCCCAGCGCGACGCGTGGGCGGCCACGGACGGCGTGGCCTCCGTCGAGCCGCTCGGTGTGAGCCAGGGCCGGGCCATCGGCCTCGAGCACCCCGTGGACACGGACCCGCAGGGCCGCGCGGACGTGTCCGGCGAGCCCACCACCGGCGTGGCCACCACCGCGTTCATCGGTCTCACCCCGGGCGGCTCCGACGCGCCGGCCGGCGTCGAGCCCGGGCAGATCGTGCTCAGCCAGGACGTGGCCGACTCCCTCCACGCGCAGGAGGGTGACGCCGTCGCGGTCTCCGGCTTCGTCTACACCGTGGCCGACGTCGTGCCGACCGAGTACTACTCCCACTCCCCCGTGACGTGGCTGGCGCTCGAGGACTGGAACGCCATCTCGCACACCGCCGACGACGCGGTGCTCGGCACCGCCGGCCTGGTGCGCTTCGACGCCGGCGCCGACGTCGACGCCGTGGCCGCCGCCGGCGACGACGCCGCGGGCACCGTCGCCGAGACCGTGAAGGGCTCCTACGCCGCCCTGCCCAGCTACCGGTCCGAGAACGGCTCCCTGATGACCATGCAGGGCTTCCTGTACGGCATCTCGGCGCTCGTGGTGATCGCGTTCCTGTCCATCTGGACGGTGCAGCGCACCCGCGACATCGCGGTGCTCAAGGCCCTCGGCGGCTCGAACGGCTGGGTGCTGAAGGACTCGCTCGCGCAGGCCGCGTTCGTGCTCGTCGGCGGCGTGGCCGTGGGCACCGGGCTGGCCACCGTGATCGGCGCGTTCGCGGGGCGGGCCGTCCCGTTCGAGCTCTCGTGGGCCACCACCGCGGTGCCCGCCGCCGGGGTCCTCGTGCTCGGCATGCTCGCCGCCGTCGTGGCGGTCTACCGCGTCACCCGGATCGACCCGCTGGTCGCCCTCGGCGGCAACTGACCGCCCCGACGACGGCGCCGCCCG
>NZ_RBLN01000340.1:0-2047 GCF_003989405.1 Micrococcus sp. HSID17227
GCTCGGCGTGAGGCCCTGCAGGTGTGGGTGAACCACTACAACTACCATCGGCCTCATACCTCCTGCGGAGACGCTCCTCCGGCCTCACTGGCACCGACCCGAGTCAACAACGTCATGCCCTCCTACATCTAGAAGCAGCCACTGGGCCTCGACGCGCGGGTATGCCCGAGCAACCCGCTCGGCGTCGAAGGCACACCGGGGCAGGACAGCAATCGGGATACAGCCAGCCAAGGGGGTGTTCTTGGGGATCATCTCGAGCTGCATGAGCTCTCGGGCGGCGACTTGGACACGGTCGGGTGGGCACACCTCAGTGGGGATGTCCCGCAGGTGCTGGCCGACGAGGCCGTTGGTGTGGACGTAGTTCAGGACGCGGAGGGTGAAGATCGTGGGTCGCACGAGACCTCGCTGTTCTGTCGTGGCGGGTCACTACCCCGCCGTGCTGTGTACTGGAGCCTTCACGGTAGCGGCGAGGGCGGACGCGATAGCCCCCGGCTCCTCCAAGGAGGCCGGGGGCTCACGGGGAGAGCGTGCGGCAGTCAGGCGAAGGGTCGCCCCAGGGCCTTCCACTGCTCCTCGAGCTCGGCGCGCCAGCCCTTCGGTGGCAGCCACGGCACGCCCCAGGCGGCCAGCTGGGCCTTGGTCCATCCGCCGGCCGGCGTGCGCGCGGCAGCGACCTCGTCCGGGCTGGGCGTGCTCGGCTCGTCACACATGGGAGAGGACGCATGACCAGCACCCCTACGCGCGCCAAGCGCAAGCAGACCGCCCGCGAGCTAGCCGAGCGATTCGGAGTCTCGCCGCGCACCATCCGCCGCACCGTCGCCCAGGAACGCGCGGACTACTTGGCGGACGCCGCCGCACGCCATAAACGCATTCGTGCTCTGCGCGCGGAAGGGCTCTCCATGCGCGCCATTGCTGCCAAGGAAGGCGTCACCGTCGGGACGGTGCACTACGCGATCCACAAGGACGACTGAGACCAGCAAGAAAGCCCCTCAGCGTCTCAACGGAGGACCAGCGACATCAGAAGGCTCTGACACGGAAACGTGCTCTACTCCAAAGTGCGAGCTCCTAAGGGCCGCGATGAACGCCAACCGGCCATCAGCATCGCCTAGGTGTGATGTCCAGGGAGGTTGTTGAGCCGGGTGGCAGGCGCGGCGCCGATCGCGGAGTGGACGCGATGATGATTGTAGAAGTGCAGCCATCCAGGCAACGCGGCCCTGCGTTCCGTCTCTGAGCTATAGAACCGGGCGTAGGCCCACCCGTCAGCGAGCGTGCGATGGAACCGCTCAATCTTCCCGTTCGTCTGCGGCCGGTAGGGCCGAGTCCGCTTAGGCTTGATCCCGAGCTCGGTGCAGGCATCACGCCAGGCATGCGAGCGGTAGGCCGAGCCGTTGTCCGAGAGCACCCGCTCCACCTCCACACCCAGGCGCGCGAAGTGGGCGACCGCGCGGCGCAACACCGCGATGGCCGTCTGGCTGCGTTCATCGGAGTGCATCTCGACATAGGCGAAGCGGGAGTGATCATCGATCACGGTGTGCAGAAAGCCCACCCCGAGCCGGGGCTGGTATCGGGCATCACGGGTTCCTTCGCGGTCCGAGGTCGCCGCGCGGTGCTTCATGCCCTGCTGGCGCCCGACGAATCGGTGTCCGCCCCCGTCGGGGATGCGCCCGAACTTGGTGACGTCGACGTGGATCAGCGACCCGGGGTGGGGGTGCTCGTAGCGGCGGATCGGCTCGCCGGTGACCCGGTCCAGACGGGCGAGGCGGTTGATCCGGCAGCGCACGAGCACGGCATGGACGGTGGAGGCCGGCATCCCGAGTTCTCCAGCGATCTGTGCCGGCCCCAGGCGTCGGCGCCATCGGGCGGCCACGATCTGTTTCACCACCGCCGGCGGTGTTCTGGTCGGCATCGTGGACGGCCGGCGGTCAAGTCCCTGGAAGTGGTGTAACGACCTTCAAGGCATGAGAGTCAGGCCAGGGTCGGCATCACCTCCGCGCTCGCTCCGGTTGTCGAGGGGGTGTCCGGGTCCTGGTTAGAGCAGCGGGCCAAC
>NZ_RBLN01000341.1:0-1886 GCF_003989405.1 Micrococcus sp. HSID17227
CCGCGGACATCGAGGCCGCCCGCCGCGCCCTCGAGGCGGCCGGTGCCCGGGAGCACGCCCTCGACGTCGCCGCCGAGCTCACCGTCCGCGCCCGCGAGCGCATCGCGGCCCTGCCCCTGGACGAGACGGTCCGGGCGGAGTTCGCCGACGCCTGCCACGCCGTGCTGACCCGGAGGTCCTGAGATGGCCGCGCCCACCCCGAGCCCTGCCGCGCTGTACACGCGGACGGCCCACACCGCAGCGGCCCAGGTGATCCGCCGCTACTCCACGTCCTTCTCCTGGGCCTGCCGCACCCTGCCCCGGCAGGCACGCCAGGACGTGGCCACGATCTACGCCATGGTCCGCGTCGCCGACGAGGTGGTCGACGGCGTCGCGGTGGCCGCCGGGCTCGACGAGGCCGGGGTCCGCGCCGCCCTGGACGACTACGAGCGGGCGTGTGAGGCCGCGATGGCGTCGGGCTTCGCCACCGACCCGGTCCTGCACGCCTTCGCCGACGTGGCCCGTCGCCACGGCATCACCCCGGAGCTGACCCGTCCCTTCTTCGCCTCCATGCGCGCGGACCTGGGGATCCGCGAGCACGGCGCCGAGTCCCTGGACGCCTACATCCACGGCTCGGCCGAGGTGGTGGGGCTGATGTGCCTGCAGGTCTTCCTCTCCCTCCCCGGCACGCGGGCCCGGACCCCGGGCCAGCGGCAGGAGCTGCGCGCGCAGGCCTCCCGGCTGGGGGCGGCGTTCCAGAAGGTCAACTTCCTCAGGGACCTGGCCGCGGACCACCACGAGCTGGGCCGCACCTACCTGCCCGGTGCCGCACCGGGCGTGCTCACCGAGGCCCGCAAGGCCGAGCTCGTGGCCGAGGTCCGCGCCGACCTCGACGCCGCCCTGCCCGGCATCCGTGTCCTGGACCCCGGGGCCGGGCGCGCCGTGGCCCTGGCGCACGGACTGTTCGCGGCCCTGGTGGACCGGATCGAGGCGACCCCGGCGGCCGAGCTGGCCCACCGCCGTGTCCGGGTGCCGGACCATCAGAAGGCCCGGATCGCCGCCCGCGTCCTGGCACGGGGCCGCCGGGGAGGCCGCCGATGAGCGCCCGGGACACCGCTCTCGGCCCGCGCACCGTGGTGGTGGGCGGCGGTTTCGCCGGACTGGCCACGGCGGGCCTGTTGGCCCGCGACGGGCACCGGGTGACGCTGCTGGAGCGCGGCGCCGTCCTGGGCGGCCGTGCCGGACGCTGGTCTGAGGCGGGGTTCACCTTCGATACCGGGCCCTCCTGGTACCTGATGCCCGAGGTGATCGACCGCTGGTTCCGCCTCATGGGGACCTCCGCCGCCGAACGGCTGGACCTGCGCCGTCTGGACCCCGGCTACCGGGTGTACTTCGAGGGGCACCTCCACGAGCCCCCCGTGGACGTGCGCACCGGCCACGCGGAGACGCTGTTCGAGTCCCTCGAGCCCGGCGCCGGGCGCCGGCTGCGGGCCTACCTCGACTCCGCGTCCCGGATCTACGGGCTCGCCAAGGAGCACTTCCTCTACACGGACTTCCGCCGGCCGGCCGCCCTGGCCCACCCGGACGTCCTGCGCGCCCTGCCGGCCCTCGGGCCCCAGCTGCTGGGGGGCCTGCGCTCCCACGTGGCGGCCCGCTTCCAGGATCCCCGGCTGCGCCAGATCCTGGGCTACCCGGCGGTCTTCCTCGGCACGTCCCCCGACCGTGCCCCCGCCATGTACCACCTGATGTCCCATCTGGACCTCGCCGACGGCGTGCAGTACCCCCTCGGCGGGTTCGCGGCCCTCGTGGACGCCATGGCGGAGGTCGTGCGTGAGGCCGGTGTGGAGATCCGCACCGGGGTCGAGGCGACCGCCGTGGAGGTCGTGGACCGTCCCGCCCCCGCCGGC
>NZ_RBLN01000342.1:0-1831 GCF_003989405.1 Micrococcus sp. HSID17227
CGCCTCGCCGAGGCAGGCCGCGTGCCGCACCTGCTCGGCCTCCCGCCGGCGTCGCCGCTCCCCCTCGGTGAACGACTGCCCGGCGCCGAGGGCGGTGACCGCGGCGAAGGCGACCCCCAGGAACCCGAAGAACGTGCCCCACGCGGCCCCTGGAGGCACGGCGGTGTGGATCGTGGCCGGCTCAGATGCCGAGCACGGCCTGGGCGATGAAGAAGTAGACGACCAGGCCGAGGGCGTCCACGAGCGTCGAGATGAACGGGTTCGAGAACACGGCGGGGTCGGCGCCGATCGTGCGCGCCGCCAACGGCATGAGGCCGCCGACGGTGGCGGCGAAGGCGCACACGGTGAACAGCGTCGCCCCGATCACGAGACCGACGGGCCACGAGAACACGAGCCCGGCGAGCACGAGGCCCAGCAGGCCGATGCACCCGCCCAGGGCCATGCCGACGCGCAGCTCGCGGAACATCACGCGCGGCGCGTCGCGGGGCCGGACGTCGTCGAGGGCGAGCGCCCGGGTGACCGTGGTGGCCGCCTGGTTGCCCGTGTTGCCGCCGGTGCCGATGATCAGCGGGATGAACAGGGAGAGGACGACCATCTCCTCGAGCGTGTCCTCGAAGACGCCGAGCACCTGCACGGTGAGGGTGGCCCCGATCGCGAGCACGAGCAGCCACGTGATCCGCGAGCGCATCAGGCTCAGGACGGAGGTCGCCAGGTAGGGACGACCCAGCGGCTCCACGCCGCCGGCGCGGGCGGAGTCCTCGGTCGACCCCTCGTCGAGGACCTCGAGGGCGTCGGCCACCGTGAACACCCCGATCAGGCGACCCTCCGAGTCCGTCACCGGCACGGTCCACAGACGGCGGTCCGCGCAGAGCCGGGCCACCTCCTCGGCGTCCTCGGTGGCGACGGCGGACACCGGTTCCCGCATGATCTCCGAGACTCGCGCATCGAGCGGCTGTGTGACCAGCACGGAGACGTCGACGACGCCCGTCAGACGCGCCTGGGGACTGACCACCGGCACGGAGACGATGGCGGCCTGCTCCTGCCCCCCGTGCTCCCGGAGGTTCTCGAGCGCGGTGGACACGGTCCAGTCCTCGCGCAGGCGCACGGGCGCCATGCGCAGCCGCCGTCCCACCGAGTCCGCCGGGTAGCCCAGGAGCCGGCCGGCCTTGCCGCTCGCCTCCGCGTCGAGCCCGGCGAGCATCTTGCGGGCCACGTTGGCCGGCATCTCGTCGAGCAGCCGGGCCTGGCCCGAGACCCGCAGCTCGGCGAAGAGGTCCTGGACCTGACCGTCCTGGAGCTTGCGCACCAGGTCGGACTGCTGGCCCGTCTCCATGGCCGCGAAGACCTGGACCGCCGTCGTCTTGTCCAGGAGGCGGAACAGCATCGGGGCCATGCGCGGCTCGGAGCGGTCGAGGAGTTCGAGCGCGTCGCCCGGGGACAGCGCGCGCAGCAGCTCGACCGCGCTGTCGAGGTCGTCCCTGCGCAGGTGCTCGCGGATGCGGCCCTCGACGCTCTCGACCTCGCGGCGGATCATCGCCTCGTCACCTCCTGGGGGTCGCGGGGGCCCGGTCCGGGCCCCCGTCCGGCGGCGGCGCGCCGCGCTCAGCCGTGGAAGAAGTGGCGCGCCCCGGTCAGGTACAGGGTCACGCCGGCGGCCTCGGCCGCGGCCACGACCTCCTCGTCCCGGACGGAGCCGCCCGGCTGGACGACGGCCTTCACGCCGGCGTCGATGAGGATCTGCAGCCCGTCCGCGAACGGGAAGAACGCGTCCGAGGCGGCCACGGACCCGCGGGCCCGCTCGGGGGCCCCCTCACCGGAGACGTTCTCGGCG
>NZ_RBLN01000343.1:0-1986 GCF_003989405.1 Micrococcus sp. HSID17227
TTAGCGTGAGTCATGAGTGGGTCTCTTCTGGCAGGTGGGTGGTGTAGGAACTTCCATCCTGCGGGGCGGGGCCCACTCGTCTCATCTCAGCCGGCGCCTCGTGGCAAGAACCTCATGACCCACAACAGCTAGCCTGAGTCGGGTGAACACGACCGCCGCCGCCTCCGACCCGTCCGACGCCCCCCTGGCCTCCACCCGCATCGGGGAGGGCCCGCGCCGCGTCGCGTTCCTGCACGGCCTCATGGGCCGGGGCCGGAACTTCACCGGCCCGGCCAAGGAGCTGGGCGACGACTTCACGGTGGAGCTGATCGATCTGCCGGACCACGGCGCCTCGCCCTGGACCGACCGGGTGGACTACCGCGAGATCGCGGACCGGGTGGCTGCCCACCTGCGGGGCGGTCTCGCCGCCGACGGGCCGGTCCACCTGCTGGGCCACTCGATGGGCGGCAAGGTCGCCATGGTGCTCGCCCTGCGGCACCCGGAGCTCGTGGACCGGCTGATCGTGGAGGACATCTCCCCGCGGCTCTCACCGCAGGCCACGGACGAGTTCGTGCACCTGCTGGGCACCATGCTGCGCATGGACCTGGACGCGTACGACTCGCGGGCCGAGGCCGACGCGGCCATGGCCGAGCACGTCCACGACGCGCGGGTGCGCGGCTTCCTGCTGCAGAACCTGCGGCGCACGGGCGACCACTTCGCGTGGCAGCCCAATGTGGCCATGCTCTTCGAGCACCTGCGGGAGATCGGCTCGTTCCCGGACCCGGTGGTCCCCGAGGACCCGGAGCGCGTGTTCGACCATCCGGTCCTGTGGCTGGCCGGCGCCGAGTCGGACTACGTCCAGGATGAGGACGTGCCGCGGATGAAGGAGCTGTTCCCGCGCGTCGTGCGCGTGACCGTCCGTGACGCCGGCCACTGGCTGCACGCCGACCAGCCCGAGGCCTTCGTCTCCGCGGTGCGCACCTTCCTCACCGCCGACTGACGGGGCCCGTCGGGAGACGGAGACAGCGCCGAGGCCCGCAGACGCGCCGCCACGTTCCGTGCGTAGCGGCGCGTCTGCGGGCCTCAGCGTCGGGCGCGGGTGGGGGCGGACCCGTCAGCCGCCGCATCAGTGGGCGGGCGCGGCCTTCTTTCCGCGCAGGCGTCCGACGAGCAGGACCACCCCGAGCGCGACCGAGCCCCAGAGCAGGCCCCACACAGCCGATGTCGCGGTGTCCGTGAGCCAGCCGAGGAACGCGCCGGCGGCGTGCGTGACGGGCTCGACGATCCCGTGCTGCACGGCGTAGTAGGGCCACGGCACGCCCAGCGCGTCCAGCTCCACGAGGGCGATGTGGCCGCCCACCCAGAGCATCGCCACGGTGCCGATGACGGTCACCACGCGCAGCACGTGCGGCATGGCCTTGACCAGCCCGGCGCCGAACGAACGGCCGCCGGAGGTCGTGGCGTTCTGGTGCAGGTGCAGGCCGACGTCGTCCATCTTCACGATCAGCCCCACCACCCCGTACACGCCCGCGGTGATGACGACAGCCACCACCGCCAGGACCGCCGCCTGCATCCAGAAGCCCAGGTCGGCCACCTCGTTCATGGAGATGACCATGATCTCCAGGGACAGGATGAAGTCCGTGGTGATGGCCCCGCGCACCACGGTGTCCTCAGCCTCCGGACCCCGCTCGACGGCAGGCTCCTCGTCGTCGGCATGCCCGTGGCCGGCGAGCTTGCCCCACACCTTGTGCGCGCCCTCATAGGACAGGTAGGTGCCGCCGGCCAGCAGCAGCCACGGCAGGATCCAGGGGGCGAGCCAGTCGAGCAGCAGCAGCGCGGGAAGGATGAACACGAGCTTGTTGCGCAGGGAGCCCTTGGTGATCCGCCAGATCATCGGCAGCTCGCGGGCCGCGGCCGCGCCGGCCATGTACTGCGGGGTCACCGCGGCGTCGTCGACCACCACGCCCGCCGCCTTGGCCGCGGCGCGTCCCGCTCCGGCGGCCAAGG
>NZ_RBLN01000033.1:0-15601 GCF_003989405.1 Micrococcus sp. HSID17227
GCTCGGCGTGAGGCCCTGCAGGTGTGGGTGAACCACTACAACTACCATCGGCCTCATACCTCCTGCGGAGACGCTCCTCCGGCCTCACTGGCACCGACCCGAGTCAACAACGTCATGCCCTCCTACAGCTAGGAGGGACGACGGCGCCCCCGACAGTGGCGGAAGGTGCAGACTTTCGGGCCCTGATGTGATGCAGGTCACATGGGTCTGGTCCGCCGCTGCGACGGCGTCGGCCTCGTCAGACGGACCTGGGGAGCACCGCGCGCACCCGCCACCCCCAGCCCCCCGGCCCGGCCTCGATCGTGCCGCCGAAGGTGGCCACGCGATCCCGCATGGAGTTCAGGCCCACACCGGAGGAGTTCCACTGCGGCGGGCCGGACCGCTCGGTGACGGTGTTCTCCACCTCGAGCACCACGTCCGGCCCCGCGTCGCGGAGTTCGATGCACACGCGCGCGCCCTCGCCGGCGTGCTTGGCGACGTTCGTGGTGGCCTCCTGGAGCACCCGGTGCAGGGTGGAGCGCACGGAGATCGGCATCGCGTTCTGGTCGCAGCGGACGTCCGTCTCCACCGTCATTCCGAGACTGCGCAGCTCCTCGGCCAGTTGGGCCACGGACAGCACCGGATCCGCGGACGTCGCCCCGTCCGCGCCCCCCGCGGCGCCCGGCTCACCGCTCGGGTCCACGATCCCGTCCTCCTGGAGGATGGAGAGCATGCGCCGCAGGTCCCGCAGCGCGTCCTTCGCGGAGTCCCCCACCACGTCCAGCACGCCCTGAGCCGCCTCCGGGGCGCCGAGGTAGCGTGCCGTCCGAGCCTGCATCGAGATGATCGTGAGGTTGTGCGCGACCACGTCGTGCAGGTCGCGGGCCAGGGAGCGACGCTCGGCCTCGGCGGCCAGCCGGGCCCGCTCCTCCGCCTCGAACACCCGGCGGCGATCCCGCTCCCGCCGGGCCAAGCTCTCGCGGATGAAGAGCCCGCCGCCGAGGCCCATGGACATGAGCAGCAGGATGAACCACGTCGCGTTCGACTGACCCACCGCGAACGGCTGGGCGACGCCCCAGGTCAGTGCCAGGACGGCGGCCGTGACGACGAACCCCCAGGAACGGGCGGTCGCCGCGACGGCCCCGAGGACCACGGGCGCGACGACGGCGAAGAGCACCTCGGAACCGCCGACGACGGTCGCGACGGCCCCGGGCAGGAGCAGGGCGAAGCCCACCGTGCTGCGCCACCACTGGGCGAGGAAGGCGCTGGTCACCGACGCGATGGCGATCCCGTCCAGGACCGGGATGACGCCGTGGCCCGGGCCGAACAGACCGATGTCGGACGCGGTCGAGGCGAGCAGGAACGCCGACCCGAAGGCGAGATAGACGCGGCTCAGCGGCGCCGCGGCCCAGAACGCGCGCCACCGCAGGCTGCGCGCCTGACGCCACGCCGAAGAGCGGCGCGCCCGGGAGGGCGCGCCGCTCCGGACGGAGGGGGTCGATGGGCTCGAATCAGGCATCGGGGGCGGACCGCCCCGGGGTCAGTCGCACCAGATGCCGAAGTGGCGGCACGTCCACTCCGCAGTGCCTTTGCCGAGGCCCAGGGTCGTGACGACGTCGTCCTCGGCCGAGGCCGCCGAGGCGGCGGCGGCCGGAGCGCCGACGAGGGTGGAGGCGAGAAGGAGAGCGGAAGCGAGGAGAGCGCGAGTCTTCATGGCCCCAGTATGTATGACGCCCGTCACAAATGGTGCACGCCGCGCACAGGCCGCGCCGCGGCATGGCGCAGATGACGGCCGGCGGGCACCCCGGCCTCGCCCCGACGCCGACAAGGTGGCATGCGCCACAGCACCGGTTACGCTGACCTGCGTGTCCGAAGAGCTGCGCATCCTGATCGCCGACGACCAGCCGCTCATGAGCGGCGCGCTCCGCGTGCTCGTCGACTCTGCCCCCGGCATGACCTGCGTGGGTGTGGTCGCCAACGGCGTCGAAGCCGTGGAGGCGTGCGCCGCCATCGAGCCGGACGTGGTCCTGATGGACATGCAGATGCCCCTGATGGACGGGGTGGAGGCCACACGCCGGATCAAGGACACCCACCCCGCGATCCGGGTCCTGGCGATCACCACGTTCACGTCCGAGGACTACCTCGTGCCGGCCCTGCGCGCCGGAGCGGGCGGCTACCTCCTCAAGGACGCGGAGCCGCCGGCCATCCTGGGCGCCATTCAGGCCGTCCATCGCGGCGAGTCCGTGCTCTCCCCCGCCGTGGCGACCAAGCTGCTCGCCTCGATCGAGCGGGACCGGCCGACGGTGGGCCCCACCTCGGTGCAGCCCGGCAGCCCCGACGGCTCCGACCTCACCGAGCGGGAGCTGGGCGTGCTGCGGCTGCTGGCCAGGGGTCAGTCGAACCCGGAGATCGCCGCGAACCTCTTCGTCTCCGAGTCCACGGTCAAGGCCAACCTCACGCGGATCATGGCCAAGCTGGAGGTCCGCGACCGCGTCCAGCTGATCATCCGGGCGGCCCAGCTCGGGCTCGTCACCCTCGCCCTGGACTGAGCGCGGCGGGGTCAGCCACGGGCCGCGATCTCGTTGCGCCGCGTGTTGAGGTCCTTCAGGACTTGCATCCCGTGCTCCACCACCGGGTCCGCCTCGGCCAGGAGCGACTCCTTGGCCGGCCCGTAGGCGAGGTCGGCGAACGTGCCGTTCTCCGGGTCGAGGGCCCGTATCTCCTGCTGCACCAGGCGCACCTGGTCCAGGCCGGCCGCGTACTCCACCGCTCGCTCGTCGATCTTCGTCAGGGACGCCTCCGCGTCCTCCGGGATCTGCTCCAGGGCGAACTGGGCCTCGTAGAGCCGGTTCTGGTACGTGCAGGGCTCCTCGATGTCGTAGAGCCCCACGCCGCGACCCACGGCCTCCTGATTGGCCTGGGCGATCTCCTCCGCCAGGCGCTTGCCGACGGCGACCTCCGTGGGGGCGGCCATGCCGGCCTCCGCCATGGCCACGTTGACGGTGCCGCCGCCGATCGAGATGACCGCGCTCTCCATCCCCTCGGGCGCGCCCTCGTCCGAGGTGGTCATGCTCGCGGTCGCCCCCTGCGGGAGCCGATCACGCAGCCAGGAGTAGGACTCCTCCCCCATGCAGAGGTTGGGGCCGACCTTGAGGCCCTCCGGGTTGCGGCCCGCGCTCGTGACGCCGGCGAGGACCACGGTCCGCTCGGTGCCGCCTTGGTTCACCACCACGGTGTTGCCGTCCAGCACGGTGACGATGTCCACGCGGGCGGCGTCGGCGGCCACGCCGCGGAGGACGGTGACGATGCCCAGCAGGAGCAGGACGGCGGCGACGGCGAGGAAGACCAGCAGCCCCTTCAGGGGGACCCGGGCACGGGCGGCGACGTGAGTCATGCGGACTTCCTGCAGGTGGACGGCGGGACGGGGGGCCGCGACGACGGCCCGGAGCCCGAGTCTAGCGAAGGGCCCCGGGACCGCCGAGCGGCGGGCCGAGGGACGGCTGCGTCGGGCTCAGCGCTCCCGGCGGTAGAACGGCGTGGCCACCACGGTGAACGGCTCGCCGCGGCCGCGCAGGTCCACCTGCAGGGACGTGCCCTCGGCGGCCACGTCGCGGCGGACACGGGCCAGGGCGATGGGGTGTCCGAGGGTCGGGCTGGGGGCGCCCGAGGTCACCTCGCCCACCCGCTCGCCGGACTCGTCCAGCACGGCGTAACCGTGCCGGGCGGCACGCCGACCCGCGCCCTGCAGCCCCACGAGGACCTCCTCGACGTCGTCCCTGCCGACCAGCGCGGATCGTCCGACGAAGTCGGCCTCCTTGCTCGCGGGCACCGCGAAGCCGACGCCAGAGGCGTGCGGCTGGTGCCCGGTGTCCAGCTCGTTGCCGTAGAGCGGCATGCCCGCCTCCAGGCGCAGCGAGTCCCGCGAGGCGAGCCCGCACAGCGTCAGCTCCACGCCCGCCTCGTCCGCGGCCGAGAGCATCGTGTTCCACACGGCGGAGCCGCGGTCGCCGGCCTCGGCGGTGGAGGCGGCGGGCAGGAACAGCTCGAAGCCGTCCTCGCCGGTGTAGCCGGTGCGGGCGACGACGGCGATGACGTCACCGGCGTCCGTGGGCACGGTCAGGGTCAGGTGGCCGTAGTACTTCAGCTCGGCCAGCTGCGCCGCGGCCTCCGGCATGGCCCGGGCGAGGATCTTCTCGGCCTGCGGGCCCTGCACGGCCACGAGGGCGGTGGTCGAGGACTCGTCCTCGACGACGGCGTCCCAGCCCGACGCCCGCTGGTTCAGGGCGGTGTGGACCGCGGCGATGTTGCCGGCGTTGGGCACCACCAGGTAGTCGGGCTCGGAGCCGGCCTCGCCGTCGTCCATCCGGTAGACGATCGTGTCGTCGAGGATGGTGCCGGCGTCCGTCAGGCACAGGGCGTACTTGGCGCGGCCGGGCTTCAACGTGGAGAGCACGCTCGAGAGGGCGTGGTCCAGCATGGCCCCGGCCTCCGGGCCGGTGACCCGGATCTCGCCCATGTGGGAGAGGTCGAACAGGCCTGCGGAGGTGCGGACGGCCTTGTGCTCGGCCAGCTCGGAGCCGTACTTCAGGGGCATGTTCCAGCCGCCGAAGTCCGTGAACGTGGCGCCCGCGGCCTCGTGGACCGGGTGCAGCGGGGAGTTGCGCGTCGAATCGCTCATGGGGGTGATCCTCTCAGTCCTCGTCGGCGGTGTCGGCCACGGCGCCCTCGAACGCCTCGGGCGGCGGGCACGAGCACACGAGGTTGCGATCGCCGTAGGCGCCGTCGATGCGGCCCACCGGCGGCAGGTACTTGTCCAGACGCAGGCTCGGCACCGGCGTGCCCGCCTGGGCGCGCGAGTAGGGGCGATCCCACTCGTCGGCCATCAGGACGTTGAGGGTGTGCGGGGCGCGACGCAGGACGGAGTCCGCCACGGTCTCCGGGGTGACGGCGGTGATCTCGGCGTGGATGGCCTCCATCGCCTCGATGAACCGCTCGATCTCCTCGAGGTCCTCGGACTCGGTGGGCTCCACCATGAGCGTGCCGGCCACGGGGAACGCCAGGGTGGGGGCGTGGAACCCGTAGTCGATGAGGCGCTTGCACACGTCCTCGGCGGTCACGCCCGTGCGGGCCGTGAGCTCGCGCAGGTCGAGGATGCACTCGTGCGCCACGAGGCCGTCGTTGCCCGTGTACAGCGTCGGGTAGAGGGGCGCGAGGCGGCGGGAGATGTAGTTGGCGCCCAGCAGCGCGTGCGCGGTGGCGGAGCGCAGGCCCTCGGCGCCCATCAGGTGGATGTAGGCCCAGGAGATGGGCAGCACGCCGGCCGAGCCGTGCGGGGCCGCGGTCATCAGGGCCTCGCGGGAGGGCAGGTACGGCACCAGGTGCTCGCCCACCGCCACGGGGCCCACGCCCGGGCCCCCGCCGCCGTGCGGGATGCAGAACGTCTTGTGCAGGTTCAGGTGGGAGACGTCTCCGCCGAACTCGCCCGGCTGGGCCAGGCCCACGAGCGCGTTGAGGTTGGCGCCGTCGATGTACACCTGGCCGCCCGCGGCGTGCACCGTGGCGCAGACCTCCTTGACGTCGGCGTCGTACACGCCGTGCGTGGAGGGGTAGGTGATCATGATGGCCGCGATGCGGCCCTCGTTGGCCGCGATCTTGGCGCCCAGGTCGGCGGCGTCGATCGTGCCGTCGTCGGCGGTGGCGACGACGACGACCTTCAGCCCCGCCAGCACGGCCGAGGCCGCGTTGGTGCCGTGGGCGGAGGCCGGGATCAGGCAGATGTCCCGCTCGCCCTCGCCGCGGGCCAGGTGGTACTGGCGGATGGCCCACAGGCCCGCGAACTCACCCTGCGAGCCGGCGTTCGGGGCCACCGAGACGCCCGCGTAGCCGGTGATCTCGGCGAGCTTGGACTCCAGGTCCGCGATCAGGAACCGCCAGCCCTCGGTCTGGTGGTCGGGCGCGAACGGGTGGATGGAGCAGAACTCGGGCCAGGAGATGGCCTCCATCTCCGCGGTGGCGTTGAGCTTCATGGTGCACGAGCCCAGCGGGATCATGGTGCGGTCCAGCGCCAGGTCGTAGCCGGAGAGGCGGCGCAGGTAGCGCAGCATCTTCGTCTCCGAGTGGTGGGTGTTGAACACCGGGTGCGTCATGAACGCGGAGGAGCGGCGCAGCGACTCCGGCACGGCCGGGGTGGCCACGGCGCCCTCGTGCGCGGAGGCCGGCAGGGAGCCCGCGTCCAGGCCGAACGCCGTCAGGACGGCCACGAGGTCGGCGTCGACGGTGGTCTCATCGGCGGCAATCCGCAGGGTGTCCGCGTCCACCAGGCGCAGGTTCACGCCGTTCTCCTCGGCGGCCTGCAGGACCTGCTCGGCCCGGCCGGGCACGCGGACGGTGATCGTGTCGAAGAAGTGCTCCTCGGCGACCTCGACGCCACCGGCCCGCAGCGCCTCCGCCAGGCGGACGGCCTGGGCGTGGGCGTGGCGGGCGATGCGGGCGATGCCCTGGGGGCCGTGGTAGACGGCGTACATCGAGGCGACGATCGCGAGCAGCGCCTGGGCGGTGCAGATGTTGGAGGTGGCCTTCTCGCGCCGGATGTGCTGTTCGCGCGTCTGGAGGGCGAGGCGGTAGGCGGGCTTGCCGGCGTCGTCGTGGGAGACGCCCACGAGGCGGCCCGGCATGCTGCGCTGCAGGCCCTCCTTCACGGCCATGTAGGCGGCGTGGGGGCCGCCGAAGAACAGGGGCACGCCGAAGCGCTGCGTGGAGCCGACGGCGATGTCCGCACCCTGCTCCCCGGGCGGAGTGATCAGGGCGAGGGAGAGGATGTCCGCGGCGACGGTCACGAGGGCGCCGGCCTCCTTGGCCTGCGCGATGACGGCGGCGTGGTCGTGGATGCGGCCGGAGTCGCCGGGCTGCTGCAGCACGACGCCGCACAGGCCCTTCTCCTCGACCTCGGCGCGGACGTCCTCCGGGATGCCTGCGGAGAGGTCGGCCACGCGCACGTCGATGCCCACGGCCTCGGCGCGCAGGCGCACCACGGAGAGGGTCTGCGGGAAGAGGTCCGCGTCGAGGAGGGTGACGCCGTCGGTCCTGCGACGGTTGGCACGGTGCATGAGGAGCACGGCCTCGGCGGCGGCGGAGGCCTCGTCCAGCAGGGAGGCGTTGGCGATGTCCAGGCCGGTGAGGTCCTGGACCATCGTCTGGTAGTTCAGGAGGGCCTCGAGGCGGCCCTGGGAGATCTCCGGCTGGTACGGCGTGTAGGCCGTGTACCAGGCCGGGTTCTCCAGCACCTTGCGGAGGATGACGCCCGGGGTGACGGTGTCCGAGAAGCCCTGCCCGATCATCTGGGTCTTCATGACGTTGCGGCCGGCGATCTCGCGCAGCTGCTCCAGGACCGCGGACTCGGTCAGCGGGGCGGGCAGCTCGAGGGGCTTCGGCTGGCGGATGCCGGCGGGGACGGCGGTGTCCACGAGGGCCTCGAGCGAGTCGTAGCCCAGGGTCTGCAGCATGTGCTCGACGTCCGCGGGGCGCGGGCCGATGTGGCGGGCCACGAAGGGGGCCGAGGCGGCGTCCTTGGGCTCGACGCGCTCGTGGGGCAGCGCGGTCGTGCTCTCGGTGGTCTGGGGGCTGGTCACGGGGTACCTCCGGGGGGATCCTGCCGTGGTCACGGCGTGGGTCTGCTCCTCCCCGCTCTGTCATGGACCTGAGAGTTTCCGACGCCCGGGTGGGCGGCTTGCACCGTCGGTGGTCTCGGTCCGGACGCGGGCGCGGCGGAGTGAGACGCTTTCCAGAGCGCCTGACCCCACGCGGTACGGATGCCTGAGAGATTCCCGGGGAGGGTTTGCTCCTTCGGCGGCCTGCTCACGCGGCCGGCCGGGGCAGGACGCGCGCCGACGCTCTCCCGCGCGGGGCATGCGGCGTGCCGCCAGTATCCCACACGTGTAGGCCGCGTCACAGGGCGACCGGGAGGGGCCGGACGGGGCGTGTCGAAGGCTTTCGTTGATGAAACGGCGGCGTGTCGAAGCGCTTTCGTTCAGGAAACGGGTGACGGGAGGAATGACTCAGTCGCATGCCGTCGGCTCACGACAGTCGGTAAGGGACGTCATTCGGCGGCGCGCGTCATCGCCGGGCCTCAATCCCACAGCCCGGCAAGCCCGCCCAGCTGGTAAACCGCGAGCCCGATGACGACAAGACAGACAAGCCCTCCCAGGGCGTTGGCCAGTGGGCCGTTCCGATGCGAGCCCATCAGCCGACGACTGTTCATCACGACCATCAGGAATACGGCCACGATGGGCAGGAGAAGCCCGTTCGCCGCCTGTGCGATGACGATGACCTCCGTGGGATTCGTTCCCGTCAGGGCAATGAGGGCACCGATCGCAAGGACTGCGCCCCACACGATGCGAGCAGGGACGCTGCGCAGATCGGTGTCCTGGCCCAGTGTGCCGGCAATCGCGTACGCCGCGCCGAGCGGGCCAGCTACGGCGGACGTGAACCCGGCCGCGAACATGCCCGCCGCGAACACCCAGCCAGCCGCGTCCCCGAGGAGGGGTTCCAGGGCGGAGGCGAGGTCCCGACCGGTCTCGGCCTGCATGCCCTTGACGTACATCCCACCGAACGCCGTCGCCATCACGGCCAGAGTGATTACACCTCCGACGGAGATCGACACCGCCGTGTCCGTTCTCGCCGCTCGGAGAGATTCCCGCGAATCCAGACCCGGCCCCCATTTCTCCTGCACCAAACTCGCGTGCAGGAAGAGGTTGTAAGGGACCACGGTGGTCCCGATCAGTGCGACCGCCAGCAACGCCGTGCCGGGTGGCAGCCGGGGAATGAACATGCCCATCAAGAGGTCGCCGATCGGAGGCTGAACTAGGACTGCAGTGACGATGAACAGCAGCCCCAATAACCCGACCATGACGGTCAGCACCCGCTCGATCAGTTTGTAGCTGCCTGTCCAGAGCAGAATGCCGATCGTGAGGACGATCCCGATGACGACCACGGGCTGACTGAGTCCGGTCACACTAGTCAAGGCGAGGGCGGTGCCGACTGTGTCACCACCGGCGTAGGACGCCCCTCCGATGCCGATCGCCGCGACGACGAGGATCGCCATGACAAGTCGTGCCGGCACCGAGGAGAACACCTCGCGCAGAGCGTGTCCGAGACTCATGCGGGTCGCGAGGCCCAACCGTCCCGACATCTCCTGCAAGACGATGGTGGCCAAAATTGAGAAGACGACAGCCCAGGCCAGGACGAATCCCTGCTCGGCTCCGGTAACGATGGAGGTTGTGATGGTCCCCGGCCCGATGAAGGACGCGGCGATGATTAGCCCCGGACCGAAACGACTAGGCCTCTCGTCTTGGGGCAACACCTCATTGGAGAACCGGCCATCCCTCGCCTGCGTTGCCATCGCGTCTCCTCCATCTCCGGCCCGCATGGGTCAAGATGAAGCGTATGCCGGGTATGATGCACATCATAGTGGATCTGGACTATTTCATCCCATATGAGCCCCCACGTGTTGCCCCTTATGGTCTGAGACGGGCATCCCTACGATGGAGCCAGGGCTACGGCCCTTTGCCCGACCCGCAGAGCTCGCCGAAAGGAACGCCATGTACACCCGTAGCCGGAACGACGTCGAGAAGGTCGAGTGGGGCGGAGGCACCTCCGAACGCCTCATCACCGCGAAGGACGAGATGGGTTTCGCCGTCGCCCACACGATCGTGCGCGCCGGATCGTCCTCGAAGCTCCAGTACCGCAACCACAAGGAGGCCTGTTACTGCATCGCGGGCAACGGCTCCGTGGTGGAGCCGGACGGCACCGTCCACGAGATCACGCCGGGTGTCATCTACGTCCTGCCGGACCACGAGCCGCACGACCTGCGCGGCGGCACCGAGGACATGCACCTGATCTCGGTGTTCAACCCCGCCATCACCGGCGACGAGAAGCACACCCTGTCGGAGGACGGCTACTCCAGCTACTGAGCCCGGGCACGGTGAGGGAGGCGTCGACGACAGCGCCTCCCGCGTCGGCGCCGACGGCGGCGTCCGGTCGTAGGGTGGCGGGGTGCTCAACCTGTGCGCCCCCGAGCGCACCGTGCGCCGCAACACCCACCTGGCGCTGGTGCTGACCGCGATCGCGGGGATCCTCAACTCCGTGGGCTTCGTCGCCGTGGCCACGTACACGTCCCACATGACGGGGATCGTGGCGTCCATGGCGGACGCGGCGGTCCTCCACGCCCCGGGTCTGGTCGGCACGGGCCTGCTCGCGCTGGCCATGTTCATCCTGGGCGCGGTCGTCTGCGCGCTGGTGTTCAACTGGGGCCGGGTCAACGGCCTCCGCTCGCGCTACGCCAACATCCTCCTGCTCGAGGGCGTCGGCATGCTGGTGTTCGGCCTGCTCGCCGAGCACGTCCGCGATGCGCACCGGCCGCTGGTCGTGGTGGCCGTGCTGTGCTTCACCATGGGCCTGCAGAACGCCTTGATCACCCGCATCGGGGCGTGGCCGATCCGCACCACGCACGTGACGGGCATGGTCACGGACATCGGCGTCGAGCTCGGCAAGATCCTGTACCGCAACGCGCCCGCGGCCGCGGCCCCCGTCGTCGGGGAACCGCGGCGCGTGGGACTGCTGGCGCTGCTCGTGGCCCTGTTCTTCCTGGGCGGGGTGGCGGGCGCGGCCGGCTACCTCTGGCTGGGCTTCGAGGTGGTCATCCCGGTGGCCGGCGTGCTGCTGCTCATCGCCCACCGCCCGCTGATCCAGGACCTGCAGGACGCGTGGCTCACACGAAGGCCGAGACGCCCGTGAGGGCACGCCCCACGATCAGGGTGTTCATGCCGTAGGAGCCCTCGTAGGAGTAGATGGCCTCCACGTCCCCCATGATCTTGGCGATCTCGTGCTCCGTGAGCAGGCCGTTGCCGCCGAGGGCGTCGCGGGCGAGCGCCGCCGAGGACCGGGCCAGCCGGGTCGAGGTGGCCTTGGCCATCGCCGCGTGCATCATCTCCATCCGCCCCTCCTGCCGCAGGGCGTCCACCTGGAGCATCATCCCGGCGGAGGCGGCCAGGTTGCCGGCGACCTCGGCGATCTGGGCCTGGATCAGCTGGAACGCGGCCAGCGGGCGACCGAACTGCTGCCGCCGCAGCGCGTAGGAGCGCAGCACGTCCAGCACGCCCATTTGCGCGCCGACGCCCTGCCAGCCGACCCACATGCGCGAGTCGCGCAGCAGGGCGCGGGTGGCGGCGAAGGTGGTGGCGCCGGGCAGGATCGCGTCCGTGGGCAGGCGCACGTCCAGGGTGATGTCCGCGTTCTGCATGATCCGCAGGCCCATCTTCCCGCTGATCTTGGTGGCCTCGTAGCCGGGGGTGTCGGTGGGCACCACGAAGCCCTTGATCTCGCCGTCGGCGGTGTCGCGCGCCCAGACGAGCGCGACGTCGGCGATCGTGCCGGCCCCGATCCAGCGCTTGGCGCCGCGGATGACCCACTCGTCGCCGTCGCGGGTGGCGGTGGTGGCGAGGCCTCCGGCGATGTCCGAGCCGTGGTCCGGCTCGGTGAGGCAGAACGCGCCCAGGGCGTCGAAGGATTCGAGGCGCCCCTGCCACGTGGCCTTCTGACGCTCTGAGCCCAGGCCGGCGATCATGCCGAGGTTGAGCTCGTTGTGGATGCCCACGAGGGCGGACAGGGACAGGTCCACACGGGCGATCTCCGCGTGCACGAGCTGCTGGAACAGCGAGGACGAGCCGTCCAGGACGAGGCGTCCCAGACCCAGCTCGGCCAGGCCCGGCAGCAGGTCGAACGCGAACTCCTCGGCGTCCCAATACCGGGTCAGGTGCGGCCGCACGCGGGTCTGCAGGTGGTCCTCGATCGCGTCGAGCCGGGCACGCTCGGCCGGCTCGAGGCGGTCCCGCAGACGGAGCAGGTCCACGTGGGGCAGGCCGGGAGGGGCGGCGGGCGCGCCGGAGTCGGGGACGGGGCGGTCGGCGATGGCGGTCATGGCTCTCCTTCGGGGGCGGTCCGACGACGGCGGGCGGTTTCGCCGCGAATCCGACTGTAGGACTTCCAACTATCCAGGTCTGCCAGTAGTGTTCCAGATCACAGGCCCCCGGCCAAGGATCCGTTCAGCAGCCATCCCGAGGAGGGACCCATGACCGTCCAGGACCCCACCGCCGTCGCCGCCCCGTCACCGACGGAGGTGTTCCGCGCGGCCCGCGACCTGCTGGTCGAGTGCCAGACCGACTATGAGCGCGCCCGCGCCGAGTTCGAGTGGCCCCGCTTCGAGCACTTCAACTTCGGCTTCGACTGGTTCGACCGCCTGGCCCAGGACCCGGCCCGCGCGGACGTGCCGGCGCTGATCATCGCCGAGGACGACGGGCGCAGCACCGAACGCACCTTCGCCGAGCTCTCCGCGGCCTCCAGCCGGGTGGCGAACTGGCTCTCCGCGCAGGGCCTGCGCCGCGGCGACCGCCTCATCCTGATGCTGAACAACCAGGTGGAGCTGTGGGAGTTCATGCTCGCCTGCATCAAGCTGCGGGTGGTCATGGTGCCCACCACCACGCAGATGACCTCCGGGGACCTCGAGGACCGCGTGACGCGCGCCGGCGCCGCGTGGGCCGTGGCCGGCGCCGAGGACCTGGCCAAGTTCGCCGGCGTCGGCGAGGGCCTGCACCTGGTGCACGTGCCGGGCGTCTTCGCGGAGGGCCCGGCGCGCCGCGCCCCCGAGGTCGCCGGCCACACCGTGCTCTCCTACGACGACGCCGCCGACGCCGCCACCGAGCTGGCCCCGGCCGAGCCGACCCCCGCGGACGAGACGCTGCTCTTCTACTTCACCTCGGGCACCACCTCGAAGCCGAAGCTCGTGGAGCACACCCACACCTCGTACCCGGTCGGCCACCTCACGACGCTCTACTGGATCGGTCTGGAGCCGGGCGACGTGCACCTCAACGTGGCCTCCCCCGGCTGGGCCAAGCACGCGTGGTCCAACTTCTTCGCCCCGTGGATCGCGGAGGCCACGATCTTCGTGCACAACGCGCGCAAGTTCGACCCCGCGGCCCTGATGGCCAACATGGCGCGCTACGGCGTCACGAGCTTCTGCGCCCCGCCCACCGTGTGGCGCATGCTCATCAAGGCGGACCTGGCGCAGCTGACGACCCCGCCGACCAAGACCATCTCCGCGGGCGAGCCGCTCAACGCCGAGGTGATCGACCAGGTGCACAAGGCGTGGGGCACCACGATCCGCGACGGCTTCGGCATGACCGAGACCACCCTGCAGGTCGCCAACACCCCCGGCCAGAAGGTCGTCATCGGCTCGATGGGCCGCCCGCTGCCCGGCATGGACGTCACCCTGATCGACCCGCTCACGGGCCAGGAGGCCGAGGAGGGCGAGATCTGCCTGCGACTGGACCCGCGTCCGGTGGGCCTGTTGAAGTCCTACTACGGCAACCAGGAGAAGACGGACGAGGTGTTCCGCGACGGCGTCTTCCACACCGGCGACATCGCCCGCCGCGACGAGAACGGCGTGCTGACCTATGTGGGCCGCGCGGACGACGTCTTCAAGTCCTCCGACTACAAGGTGTCCCCGTTCGAGCTGGAGTCGGTGCTGGTCAAGCACCCGGCCGTGATGGAGGGTGCGATCGTCCCCACCCCGGACGAGCTGCGCCTGGCCGTGCCGAAGGCCTTCGTCACCCTCGCCCCGGGCCATGAGCCCACCGCGGAGACCGCCCGGGCGATCCTGCAGTTCACGCTCACCCAGCTGCCCCCGTACAAGCGCATCCGGCGCATCGAGTTCCTCGAGCTGCCGAAGACCATCTCGGGCAAGATCCGCCGCGTGGAGCTGCGCAAGGCCGAGGTCGAGCGCGCCCAGACGGGCGCCGCTCCGGACGGCTACGGCACCGAGTTCCGCGAGGAGGACCTGGACCTGCATCGCTGACCGGCCGTTCCCCGCCACCGCCCCGTCCGTGTCCGGCGGTGGCGGGGGACCCCCGGTGCGCCGCTAGTCTGGAGCGCCATGAAGAAGCCACCCCTCGCCCAGGACCCCATCCGGGAGGCCGCCCGGAACTGGGAGCGTCACGGATGGGGTGACGTCGCCCGCCCGATGGCCGCCATCACCTCGATCATGCGGGCCCAGCAGATCCTGCTGGGTCGGGCGCAGGCCGCGCTCAAGCCCTACGGGCTCACCTTCGCGCGGTACGAGCTGCTGGCGCTGCTGAACTTCTCGCGCGAGAAGCGGATGCGGATGTCCAAGGCGTCCGCGCTCCTGCAGGTCCACCCCACCTCGGTGACCAATGCGGTGGACCGGCTCGAGGCCGCCGGGCTGGTGGAGCGCACACCCCACGAGTCGGACCGCCGCGCGCTCGTGCTCGCCCTCACGGACGAGGGCCGGCGCGTCGCCGTCGCCGCCACGGAGACGCTCAACGCCGAGGTCTTCGGCCGTTCCGGCTTCGGTCCGGCGGACGTGGACACCCTCATCGACGTCCTCGGCCGGTTCCGCGCCGAGGCCGGCGACTTCCAGGCCGACGGCCCCGACGCCGGCGCGCCCGCGACGGCGGAGCACACCTCCTCCTGACGCGCCCTCCGGCCTCCGGACCGTCCGACTCAGCGGGGCTCGAGGCGCACGGCGCCGTCGAGCCGGATGACCTCGCCGTTCAGGAACGGGTTGGACACGATCTGCTCGACGAGCAGCGCGTAGTCCTCGGGCCGGCCGAGGCGGGCCGGATGCGGGGTCTTGGTGGACAGCGCCTCGCGGGCGGCCTCGGGCAGGCCGGCCATCATGGGCGTCTCCATCAGACCGGGGGCGATCGTGACCACGCGGATCTGCGAGGAGGCGAGCTCGCGGGCCGCGGGCAGGGTCAGCGCGACCACGGCGCCCTTGGAGGCGGAGTACGCGATCTGGCCGATCTGCCCGTCGTAGGCCGCCACGGAGGCGGTATTGACGATGACGCCGCGGTCCTCGCCGAGCGGCTCCTGCGCCTTCATCGCGGCGGCGGCCTGGGCCATCATCGACACGGTGCCGACCGCGTTGATCGCCAGGACCCGGCTCAGCACCTCGGTGGACAGCGGCCCGTCGCGACCCACGAGCTTGCCCGGCGTCGCCACGCCGGCGCAGTTGACCAGCACCCGCAGCGGCCCGGCCTCCAGCGCGGCGGCCACGGCCTCCCGGGCGGTGTCCTCGGCGGTGACGTCGCCCGTCACGAAGCGCGTGCGGGGGCCGAGGGCGGCCACGGCGTCGGCACGGACGGTCTCGCCCTCGCGGTCCGGCAGGTCGACCACCACGACGGCGGCGCCCGCGTCCGCCAGGCGGCGGGCGGTGGCATGGCCGAGGCCCGAGGCCCCGCCGGTGACGATCGCGCTCTGGTTCGACAGGTCCATGGACGGACCCTCCCTTCCTCCTCGGGATACCCCCCGAGTTCGATAGTTGCATGTCCTACGTTCTCATCCTAGATTAGCGGAAGAGTAACCCAGATCACACGCACAGCCGGGCCCGTCACGCCCGCCGTGGGCGGCGCCGCCCGGCGTCCGCCTTCCGCCTGGACCCGCGAGGAGCCCCCATGTCCGAGAAGACCGCGCCCACCGAGACCGCCCCCGTGATCCCCCACTTCGTGCACGGCGAGCGGCGCGAAGGCGCCTCCGGCCGGCACGGCGACGT
>NZ_RBLN01000344.1:0-1926 GCF_003989405.1 Micrococcus sp. HSID17227
GAGCCGCCGGGGCCGGGGTCTTCGGCGCCTGCGTCGTCTCGGCCGGGGCCGCGGAGGCGTTCTCCTGCGTCCGGGCGGCCATGGCCTTCAGCTGCTCGGGGAACGCGTCCCCGACCGAATTCCGCACCGGGGCGGAGTCGGACGCCGCCTTCTGCGCGGCGCGCTCCTTGGCCTCGCGGGCGGCCTGGTCGCGACGCGAACCGCCGCCCTGACGCTCGCGGTGGCTCTCGGCCGAGTTCTTGCGCTGGTCCGCCCGCGCATCGGCCTTGGTGCGCAGCGGGCCGACCACCATCACCATGTTGCGGCCGTCCTGGCGCGGCTGCGACTCGACGGTGCCCAGCTCGGCGACGTCCTCGGCGAACTGCTGCAGCAGCTTGATGCCGAGTTCGGGACGCTGCTGCTCACGGCCGCGGAACTGGATGATGGCCTTGACCTTGTCGCCCTGGCTCAGGAACTTCTTGGCGTGGCCGGTCTTGGTCTCGTAGTCGTGCTTGTCGATCTTCAGGCGGAAGCGGACCTCCTTGAGGACCGTGTTCACCTGGTTCTTGCGCGACTCACGGGCCTTCACCGCGGCCTCGTACTTGTACTTGCCGAAATCCATCAGCTTGCACACCGGAGGCTTGGCCGTGGGGGCCACCTCCACGAGATCCAGGTCCGCCTCGGCGGCGAGCCGGAGGGCGTCCTCGACGCGGACGATGCCGACCTGTTCGCCGTTCGGGCCGACCAGGCGGACTTCCGGAACGCGGATACGCTCGTTGATGCGGGGATCGCTGATGGTGGTACTCCTCTGTGTGAGACGACGGGTGACCCCGCGCCCACCGGAGGGGCCCTCGGAAACGAGGAAGGCCTCCCCTGCGCGGACGCAGACGGAGGCCTCGACACGATCCCGTCGGACGGGACCCTCGGTGCGGGCTGCGCGCCACGACGCGGCGGTCCCGACCGGCGACCCGGCAACTCGGCCCGGGGCGAACCGGACATCCTGCTGACGCGGGTGGGAGAGAGGCCTCCACTTTGCTGCTCCTGGCCCGTGCATGCCCGCCCCGGGGTCACCGGATGACGAGGTCGTGCGCGGACCACGAGTGGTCTATGGGAAGCTTACCACCATGACAGACGAACGTCAGGCCCAGGACGCCACCCCCATGGACGCCCCCGCCGAGATCCGCGACATCCACGAGGTCCCCGCCGTCGAGGTCATCACGACCACCGCCGTGCACCTGATGACCGCCGCCGCCGTCAAGTGCGGCCTGGCCGACTCCCCCGACGCCCGCGAGCTCATCGATCTCGACGAGGCCCGCAAGCTCATCACGGCCCTCGCCGGGCTGGTCACGGCCGCGGCCCCCGAGATCGGCAGCCAGCACGCCGGACCGCTGCGCGACGGGCTGCGCTCGCTGCAGCTGGCGTTCCGTGAGGCCTCCCCGTTCCCGGACGCCCCGGGCAAGGGCCCCGGCGAGAAGTTCACCGGCCCGGTGAACTGACCACGGCCCCGATGACGACGACGGCGCGCCCCTGGCCGGGGGCGCGCCGTCGTCGTCGGGGCGGGGCTCAGGCGTCCGTCGAGGCCTCCGGGGCGGGGGTGAGATGCCGGGTGACCGGCGTCGTGAAGAGGGTGAGCAGCGCGACGCCGGAGACCGCGAGCAGCGGCCCACCCAGAGCGGCGGCGTCCACGCTGAAGAGCCACGAGGACAGGAGCACACCGAAGAGCTGGATCGCGACGGCGGCGCCGCGGCTCCACGCCCGACCGCGCAGCAGGGCGACGGAGGTCGCGATGATCCACAGGGCGAGCAGCGCGTAGATGACGATCAGCATCACGCGGGCGCCGGCCGGGAGCACCCCGTCCGCCGCATGCACCACCGCGTCCACGGCGAGCCAGAGGAGCGCGCCCGCCTCGACCACGAGCGCCGCGGCGACCACGAGGACGGCCACCGG
>NZ_RBLN01000345.1:0-1863 GCF_003989405.1 Micrococcus sp. HSID17227
CCCGGCCCCGCGGGTCGCGGCGGCGCGCGGCCTCCTTGCGGCCGCCCCGGCTGGCCTTGCCGGAACTGGCCTTGGCCACGTCCACCCACGTGCCGTCGTCGTCCTGGCGGGCCACGAGCTTGTAGACCATGGAGGCGGTGGGCGCGCCGGACCCGGTGACCAGGCGCGTGCCCACGCCGTACGAGCTGACGGGGGCGGAGCGCAGGGCGGCGATCGCGTACTCGTCCAGGTCCGAGGTGACCATGATCCCGGTCTCGGTGTTGCCCAGCTCGTCGAGCAGCTCGCGCACGCGGTGGGCCTGGATCACGAGGTCGCCGGAGTCGACCCGGACGTTCCGCAGGGCCGGGCCGGCCACCTCGACCGCGGTGCGCACGCCCTGCTCCACGTCATACGTGTCCACGAGGAGGGTGGTGTCCGCCCCGAGCGCGGCGACCTGGGCCTCGAAGGCGGCGCGCTCCGAGTCGTGCAGCAGGGTGAAGGAGTGGGCGGCGGTGCCGACGGTCGGGATGCCGTACCGGCGGCCCGCCTCGAGGTTCGAGGTGGCGGTGAAGCCCGCGATGGCCGCGGCGCGGGCGGCGGCCACGGCGGACTCCTCGTGCGTGCGGCGCGAGCCCATCTCGGCGCACGGGCGGCCGTCCGCGACGGCCGTCATGCGGGAGGCGGCGGAGGCCACGGCGGAGTCGTAGTTGTAGATGGAGAGCAGGTAGGTCTCCAGGATGCACGCCTCGGCGAACGTCGACTCCACCTGCAGGAGGGGGGAGTGCGGGAAGTAGGCCTCGCCCTCGGCGTAGCCCACGATGTCGCCCGTGAACTCGTAGTCGGCGAGCCAGGCCAGCGTGGCGTCGTCGAGGGCGGTGGTGTCCGCGAGGAAGTCGAGCTCGGGCGTGTCGAACCGGAAGCGGGACAGGCCCTCCAGCGCGCGGCCCACGCCGGCCACCACGCCGTAGCGGCGGCCGCTGGGCAGGCGTCGGGTGAACAGCTCGAAGCGGGAGCGGCGGTGCGCGGTGCCGGCCTTCAGCGCGGCCTGGAGCATGGTCAGCTCGTAGTGGTCGGTCATCAGCGCCGTGGGGATCTGCCAGTCGTCGGCGGTCCGCGGGGCGCTGGGCACGGGGTTCTGGCTCACGCGCCCACCCTAGTGGACCGTGGCGGGGCCGGTCCTGGCCCGCCCGCCTCGTACACTGGGGCGCATGTCCGTGCTGACCCGCCACGATCCGTCCGCGCCGCGCGCCGTGCGTCCGGCGCCGGCTGAGTCCGTCCCCGCCGGCGCCACCGACACCGCCCTGCTGGAGCGGCCTCACGAGGACACAGCCCGGGACCGGCCGTGGAACGTGGTGGTGTGGAACGACCCGGTGAACCTGATGAGCTACGTCGCCTACGTGTTCCGCACGCACTTCGGCTACTCCGCGGCCAAGGCGCAGCGGCTCATGCTCGAGGTCCACGAGCGGGGCCGGTCCGTGGTGGCGACGGGCACCAAGGAGAAGGCCGAGCTGCACGTGGGCGCGATGCACGGCTACGGGCTGTGGGCCACGCTCGAGCAGGCGGAGGACTGAGGAGGGGCATGGCAGAACGGTTCCGCTGGACGCGGCGGGGGTACACGGCGCAGCTGGAGCTGCCGGAGGTGCGCCTGCTGCGCGGGCTGGTCAGGGACGTCGTCGCCCTGCTCGAGGGCCGACGCGCGGACGTGCGCCCCGCCGAGGCGGACCCCGCCGAGGCCCCGGCCGCCGAGGACGGCGTCGACACGCCCGAAGAGCCCCCGGCGGCGCCGCCGTCCGTGTCCGCCGCGGAGGACGCGGGCCCCGTGGCTGGGCTGGACGCGTCCGACGCCGCGTTCTGGGGGTTGGTCTCCGGCCTGCACCTGAGCCA
>NZ_RBLN01000346.1:0-1813 GCF_003989405.1 Micrococcus sp. HSID17227
GAGCTGAACCGACCCTGCCCCAGCGGACCCCAGGCCTGCAGCTCGATCCCCTCGGCCGCGCACACCGGGCCGAGGCGCCCGGCGTCGGCGTCCGCGGGGGCGTCCGGGTGGTTGGCGAGCACGACCGCCTCCACGAGGGTGCGGTGGTGCAGGCCGAGCTCGACCTGGACGCACGCCAGCCCGGTCCCGTCCGCCGCCTGGCTCTCGAGCTCGCGCTGGAACTCGAGGACGCGGCCCACGCCGAGGTTGGAGACGCCCAGCTTGCCGACCAGGCCCGCCTCCCGCGCGTCGAGGAAGGCGCGCACGGTGTCGGCCACGGGCGTGAGGACGTCGGGCCGGTGGATGATCAGGGTGTCCACGCGCTGCTCGCCGAGGCGGGCCAGCGAGCCCTCCAGCGAGGCGCGCACGTGCTCGGGCGAGGAGTCGTAGCGGGTCAGGCGCCGCCCCGCCGGGTCCGTCTCGTGCAGGACGATCCCGCACTTGGTCTGCACCTTCAGGGCGGAGCGCTCCTCGTAGGGCAGCTCGTGCAGCAGCCGGCCGACGGTCTCCTCGGAGCGGCCGGCCCCGTAGATGTCCGCGGTGTCCAGCAGGTCGACGCCGGCCTCGATCCCGGCACGCAGGGCGCGGCGGGCACGCTCCACGGCCGCCTCGGCCTGCGCTTCGCCCGCGGGCCCCTCCGGCCTCGCCCCCGGGTCGGCGTCCGGGGGCGGCGGGGGAACGGACCCCCAGGCCATGGTCCCGAGGACGATCGGGGTGGCCGGAGTCGGGTCGAGGTCGAGCGGCGGATGCGTGGGGGCTGTGCTCATGGCCTCACCGTCTCACGTCCGCCCGCCCCGGGTCCGGACCCGCCGCCCTGTGATGGGATGGGTCCATGAAGCTCGCCACGTTCCGCCAGCCCGACTCCGACGCCGCCTACCCCGGCGCCACGTTCGCCGCGGTCATCACCTCCGTGCACCCCGAGGACCCCGAGGTCGCCGTGCGCGCCGTCGCCCTGCCGGACTGTCGCGACGTCGGCGAGTACCTCACCGCCACGCCGGAGGAGCAGCGGGAGATGGTGGAGGGTGCCCTCCGCGCGGCGCAGGCCGACCGGTCCCTCCTGCTGGACACCTCCGGCCTCGTCTACGACACGCTCGTGCCCTTCCCCACCAAGGTGTTCTGCGTGGGCCTGAACTACACGAACCACATCGACGAGACGGGCCTGGATCGCCCCGAGCATCCGACGCTGTTCGCGAAGTTCCCGCAGTCCCTCACGGGTGCACTGGACCCGATCGAGGTCCCCGAGGAGGACCACCGGGTCGACTACGAGGGCGAGCTGTGCATCGTGGTCGGGGAGCCGGGCCGACGCATCGCCGTCGAGGACGCCCCGGAGCACATCGCGGGCTACGCGGTGGCCAACGACATCTCCATGCGCGGCTTCCAGGGCCGCACCTCCGAGTGGCTGCAGGGCAAGGTGTGGGAGGCCTCGACGCCCGTGGGTCCGTGGCTGGTCACCCCGGACGAGTTCTCGGCGGATGCGCGCGTCCTCACGCACGTCAACGGCGAGCTGCGTCAGGAGGACAGGGTCGCCGACGTCGTCTTCTCCCCCGCCGAGCTGGTCTCCTACGCCTCGCAGCTGATCACCCTGAACCCGGGCGACCTGATCCTGACCGGCACGCCCGCGGGGGTCGCCCTGGCCCGCCGGGACGCCGAGGGCCGCCGCCCGTGGCTGCGTCCGGACGACGTCGTCGAGGTGGAGATCACCGGGCTGGGACGCCAGCGCAATGAGCTCGTCTGAGGCTGCGGCGCCGGCGGACGCCCTGCCCCGCGTCGTCGG
>NZ_RBLN01000347.1:0-1880 GCF_003989405.1 Micrococcus sp. HSID17227
CCGGCGGCCTTCCGATCCGGGCCCGTCCGGTCTCGGTCACGTGGTCGGCCCGGCAGCGCCGCCGCTGGGGCTCGTGCACGCCCGCGCGCGGCACCATCCGGCTCTCGACGCAGCTGCGCGGCATGCCGGACTGGGTGGTGGCGGCGGTGCTCGTCCACGAGCTGGCCCATCTGCTGGAGTCCGGACACGGCCCGGCCTTCCGACGCCTCGTGGACCGGTACCCGCGCTACGCCGAGGCGATGGCCTTCCTCGAGGGGGTCACCTTCGCCGAGGGCCGCGGTCGCACGGCGCCGGACCGGTGGGCGGAGGACGAGGATGCGGACTGACACGACGGCGGGCGGCCCACCCCTGTGGTGCCGGACCGCCCGCCGCCGTCGTGCCGGGAGGGGCTCAGTCCTCGCGCGGCGCGTCGCCGAAGCCGCCCTCGAGGAGCTTGCGCAGCTCGTCGTCGAGGGACTCGGTGCTGGCGTCCGCGGCGGAGCGGCGCCCGGCGTACCCGGCGGGGTCCTCGAGGTCCTCCGCGGTGGGCTGACGCTCGGGATGGCGCCAGATCTCCTCGCGGTACTCCGTGCCGTGCTCGGCCGTGACGTGCTCCCAGAACGCGGCGGCCTCGCGCAGGCGGCGCGGGCGCAGCTCGAGGCCCACGAGGGCGGCGAAGGCCTGTTCGGCCGGGCCGCCCGAGGCGCGGCGGCGGTTCATGGTCTCGCGCAGGGCGGGCGCCGACTCGAGCGGGCGCGCGGCCTCGGCGACCACCACGTCCACCCAGCCCTCCACGAGGGCGACGAGCAGCTCCAGCTGGTCCAGCGCGGCCTGCTGGGTGGCGTCCGGGGCGGCGATGAAGGACGCCCCGTCGAACACGGCCTGCAGGGAGCCGGGGTCCATCGGGTCCACCGACTGCGCGGCCCGCTCGATGCCCTCGGTGTCCAGGCGGATGCCCGCGGCGTACTGCTCGACGGCGGCGTACAGGTCCCGCTCGAGCCACGGCGAGTGCAGGAACAGGCGCATGCGTGCGGCCTCGCGCAGGGCCAGGTAGATGCGGATCTGGTCGTCCGGCACCGAAAGCCCGTCGCCGAACTCCTCGATGTTCACGGGGACGAGGGCGAGACGGTGGCCGGCGACGGGCAGGCCGATGTCCGTGCCCGAGAGCACCTCCTTGCCCAGGGCGCCCACGGCGCCGCCGAGCTGCAGGCCGAACATCGTGCCGCCCATGTTCTTCAGCATGGGCTGCAGCCCGCCGAGCAGGGAGGCGTCCATGCCCTCGGGGAGCTGGCCCGGCAGCTGCTGCTCGATGGCCGCGGACATCGCGCGGGACATCGAGACGGCCACGGGCTCGGTGAGCCGGCGCCACTGGTCCATGGTCGCCTCGACCCACTCGGCACGGGACCAGGCCACGCCGACGCTGCCGACGGGCTCGGTCTGCGTGACGCCGTCGAGCCACAGCTCGGCCAGCCGCAGCGCCTCGTCCACCTCGCGTCGCGCGAACGAGCCGACGGCCGGGTCCTCGCCGGCCACGGCCTGGCGGGCGGCCTGCTTCGCCAGAGCCCAGTTCACGGGGCCGTCCGAGCCGGAGCCGGAGCTCATCATCGCCTGGAACTGGGCCATGGCCTGCTGCATCATGGCCGGATTCAGCTGGGACGGGTCGAAGGGCACCCCGCCGGGGCCGCCCAGGCCCTCCATGGCGCGTCGGACTTCGTCCGGGTCGGGGCCCTGGCCGCCGAAGAGCTGCCGCAGCATCTCCTCCAGGGGGTCGCGGCCGTCGTCGGATCCGGGCGTGCGCGCGTCGTTGCTCATGTCTCCAGCGTATCCGCGTCGGCGCGGCGCGCCCGCCCTCCCGACGTCGCGGCGGCGCGGTTCGCCCATGGCGCACGGCGTCGCGCGGG
>NZ_RBLN01000348.1:0-1635 GCF_003989405.1 Micrococcus sp. HSID17227
TCGGCCGCGGCGATCGCCACGCCCGCGGCCTGGGCCGTGCCCAGCACGGTCGGCGTGTTCGTGTTCGCGAACATGCGCTCGACGGCGGCGCGATCGGGCCGGTGCGCGGCGAGGACCGCGGAGACGGCCTCGTCGATGCGCAGGAGGCGCTGGTCCAGGGGGGCGGTGGGCGGGGTGCCCGTGACCTCGACGTGGACGAGCGCGGCCCGCCGTCGCGCGTCCACGTCCACCACGGCGATCCCGCAGCGGGTGAGCCCCGGGTCCACCCCGAGGATCCGGACGACGTCGGCGGGCCGGCGCGCGCTCAGCGCGATCAGTCCTCGTCGAGCTCGGCGAGGACCTCGGGGGCGATGTCCACGTTCGAGAAGACGTTCTGGACGTCGTCGAGGTCCTCGAGCGCATCGGCCAGCTTGAGGAAGGTGCGGGCGCCCGACGCGTCCAGGTCCACCTTCATGGTGGGGACGAACTCGAGCTCGTCGGACTCGTACTCCACGCCCGCCTCGTCGAGGGCCTTGGCCACGGACTGCAGGTCGGAGGGGTCCGAGAGGATCTCGAAGGAGTCGCCGGAGACGACGACCTCCTCGGCGTCCGCGCCGCCCTCGAGCACGGCCTCGAGCAGGCCGTCCTCGGTGTTGCCCTCGGTGGGCAGGCGCACGAGGCCCTTGCGCTCGAAGAGGAAGGAGACGGAGCCGGAGTCCGCCATGGTGCCGCCGTTGCGGGTGACGGCCGCGCGCACGTCCGCGGCGGCGCGGTTCTTGTTGTCGGTCAGGCACTCGACCAGCAGCGCCGAGCCCTGGGGGCCGCGGACCTCGTACATGATCTCGGCGTAGTCGATGACCTCGCCGGTCAGGCCGGCGCCGCGCTTGACGGCGCGGTCGATGTTGTCGTTGGGCACCGAGGCCTTCTTGGCCTTGGACACGGCCAGGTCGAGGGCGGGGTTGCCGGCGACGTCGGGTCCGCCGGCACGTGCCGCGACCTCGATGTTCTTGATGTACTTCGCGAACGCCTTGGCGCGCCGCGCGTCGATGACGGCCTTCTTGTGCTTGGTGGTCGCCCATTTGGAATGTCCTGCCATCACGCCTCCTCAGGTCTGGATCTCGTCTGCTGGCTCGACCGCCCAGTCTAGCGACGCCCGGTGGGGTGGCGCGGATCACGGCTGACTACACTCGCGCCCATGACCCACACCTCCGCGCCCTCCGTCCTGCCCGCCGACCACCCGCTGGCGACCCCCTCCGACCTGCCCTACGGGCTGCCCGACTTCTCCGCCGTCTCCGACGCGCAGCTGGCCGAGGCCGTGCGCGCGGGGATGGCGGCCCAGCGCGCCGAGGTCGACCAGATCCTCGGGGCGGCCACGGCGCCGACCTTCGAGAACACCGTCCGCGCGCTCGAGCTGTCCGGCCAGCTGCTGCGCCGCTCCGCCGCCATGTTCTTCACGCTCGTCGGCTCGGACGGCACGGACGCGCGGCAGGCCCTGGCCGAGGAGCTCTCCCCCGAGCTCGCGGCCCACGAGGACGCGATCCTGCTGGACCCGCGGCTGGCGGCGCGCGTCGCGGCGATCGACGACGGCGGCCTCACGGGCGAGGACGCCCGCCTGCTGGAGGCGCTGCGCCTGCGCCTCTCCCTGGCGGGGGCGGA
>NZ_RBLN01000349.1:0-1952 GCF_003989405.1 Micrococcus sp. HSID17227
CGCCCCCGCCGGCGCCGCCACCGGCTGCGCCGACGCGGACTGGGCCGGCGCGGACCTGACCGGCAGCGTCGCCCTGGTCTCCCGGGGCGACTGCACCTTCGCCCAGAAGTCCCAGGTCGCGGCCGCCTCGGGCGCCGAGGCCGTCATCATCTACAACAACGCCGAGGGCGCACTGAACGGCACCCTGGGCGCCGCGCCGGGCGACGTCGTCGGGACCGTGGGCGTGACCCGCGAGCTGGGCGCCGACCTGCTGGCCCAGACCCGCGCCGGCGGCGCCACCGTCACCCTGGACCTCGAGCAGCTTGTGGAGCAGCGGCCCACCTGGAACGTGCTGGCGGAGACGCGCACGGGCAGCGACGACGACGTCGTGATGCTCGGCGCCCACCTGGACGGCGTGCCGGAGGGCCCGGGCATCCACGACAACGCCTCGGGCGTCGCGGCGACCCTCGAGGTCGCACGCCAGGCCGCCAAGGCCAACAAGGCCGAGAGCAAGGTCCGCTTCGCCCTGTGGGGCGCCGAGGAGATCGGCCTGCTGGGCTCGCACCACTATGTGGACACCCTGACCGCGGCGGAGCGCGAGGACATCATCCTCTACACCAACCTGGACATGGTGGCCCCGCTGGACCACCAGAACACGCTCGGTGTGCTCACGGCCGACTGGTCGATCGGTGCTGAGTCCCTGCTCGGCGCGCAGCTCGACCGCGACGGCCACGCGCACCAGCCCGAGGGCAGCAACGGCCGCTCGGACTACGCGCCGTTCGTGGATGCCGGCATCGCCTCGACGGGCCTGCTCTCGATCCGCGACGACAACTACCACACGCCCCAGGACGACATCGACAACGTCTCCATCACGACGCTGACCCATACGGCCCGCGCGGTGGCGAACCTGATCGGCACCCTCCAGCAGGACGCCGACGCCCTCGGCACCCGCTGACCCGAGCGGCCCCGTCCGACCCGCAGATGCCGTCGGGGGCGGTTTCGGGTGGTATCCGGCCGGTTACCACCCGAAACCGCCCCCAACGCGTCTCCTGCAGGGCCGGCCGCGCTCAGATCCAGCCGGCCTCCCACGCGGCCCGCTCGGCCTCCTGGCGGGTCCGCACACCGAGCTTGCCGATCGCGTTCGAGACGTGGTTCCGCACGGTCCCCGGGGCCAGGTGCAGGGCGGCGGCGATGTCCTCCACGCGGGCGGCGTCCCGCCCGGCCCGCAGCACGTCCAGCTCGCGGTCGGTCAGGGGGCTGCGCTCGGCCGTCAGCGCGGAGGCGGCGATCTCGGGGTCCACGTAGCGCCGGCCCGCCACCACCTGCCGCAGGACGACGGCCAGCTCCTCGGCCGGCGTCGACTTCGGGACGAACCCGGACACCTGCTCCGCGAGCGCCCGGCGCAGCACGCCGGGTCGGGCGTGCCGGGTGAAGATGACGACCTTCGTGGGCACCGAGCGCAAGATCTGCTGGGCGGCCTCCACGCCGTCGAGGCCCGGCATCTCCAGGTCCAGCAGGCAGACGTCCGGGCGGTGCTCCTGTGCGGCGGCCACGGCGGCGATGCCGTCGGAGATGCCGGGCAGCACCTCCAGGTCATCCTCCAGGGCGAGCAGCGCCTCCACGGCGCCGCGGATGAGGACCTCGTCGTCGGCGACGAGCACGCGGATCCTCTCGGTCGGGGCACTCATGCGGTCTCCTTCTCGGTGCGGGGCACGGTCAGGGTCAGGGTGAACTCCCCGCCGGCCTGGGCGGCGGTCAGGGACCCGCCGGCGGCCTCGGCGCGCTCGGCCAGGGCCGCCAGCCCGGTGCCGCCGGTGCCGGCGTCTGCCGTGGGAGCGCCGTCGTTGACGATGACCAGGCGCACGGAGAGCGGAAGAGAGTCGTGTAGGGCAAGAGTGTCCTCGCCTGTGCAGTTCTTGGCGGTCGTCGCGTGCTTATACCATATACTACGTACACAACACGCGCCGTCATCC
>NZ_RBLN01000350.1:0-1948 GCF_003989405.1 Micrococcus sp. HSID17227
TCATCGTGATGATGTCCTTTCGAGGGTGCTGTGAGAGGTGAACTCGAAAGATCTCACGGTGGCCGCGCCCTCGTCCGCAACGACGAACTCGGCCACCGAGCGTTACACCATCATGCGGGGCTCAACTTGGGGAAAGGGCCCGGTGGGAGCATGCAGCAGCGACCGATCCGGGCAGAGACGTGGAGACTCCGTTTCGGAGCCAGCATGGTGGGGGATGGGCCTGGCACCGCGGATCTGGCCCTCGACGAAGCCTGCGGGCCGGGGGAGGATGGGCCGATGAAGGCGAGCGTGCAGGACCTGCTGGCCGGCCCGCGTGGGCGGCGTCTGTGTCTGGAGGCGACGAGGATGCTCAGCCTCCGGGTTGCCGAGCTGGTGTTCTGGCTGGGCTATGAGCTGGATCCGGGCCGGGGCACCTCCCTGGTCGTGTGGTCCCCGGGCGGCGGTGCCCTGGAGGCGGGCGCGCGTCCTGCCGTGTCCATCGAGCAGGCGGCGCAAGCGATGGCCGACCTCGACCTCTCGGGCCTGACGGATGAGGTGGTCCAGGCGGCCCTGGTCGGTACGGTCATGTCGGCCCGGTACTGGCAGGAGCCCGACGGCGAGGATGTGCTCGCCGGGCATCCGGCCGTACAGGCCGCCCTGGAACCGGTGGCCGAGGGCGTGCTGGGCTCGGCAGTGGCCCGGCACTGGGGGAGTCCGCGCGCAGCGGCGCAGTGGGTGATCGACTGGCGGGCGTTCGAGGATCCGGCCCCGGTGTCCCGGGATGCTCAAGGGGTCCTGGCGGCCTGGGCTCGGGAAGAACGGCGGCAGGAAGTCCGGGCTGCCACTGAGCATCCTGCTGATCCGACGGCGAACTTCTCCGGGACCTGGTGGTCCATCCCGCAGGGGGCCGTCGTCAGCGTCGGGCAGATCCCGGCTGGGTTGGACCTCGTCGAGGACGACATCGGCGCGGAGGCGGCCACGGTGATCCCGGTGCGGGGAGCGGGTCGGACGTATGAGGTCCGTGGCCCACGTGACTGGGTCCGGCTGTGTCGGCGGTTCCCGCTGGAGGTCAGTGCCTCGCGTCGGCACGACTGGTACCGGGTGACCGGCCGGTCCGGGCGGTGGGTCATCCCGGATTGGGAGCAGGTCGCTTCCGAGTGGGACGCGGTGCACCTGACCACCTTGGGCTATCTCGGCGCGGCCACGCGCGCTCTGCCCGTGGACGCGGATATGGCCACGGTGCTCGCCGGGTGGAACCCGGACACCACCGTGTGGCTCACCGACACGGTCCGTGAGTCGGAGGAGCCCCGCCAATGTTGGCAGCGCGTATCCGGCGACGACGGATGGGCCCGTTGCTTGCCCGTCCGTGATGTCGGCTCGGAGGGCCCCGCGCGGGGACGCGGGGCCAGCCCGCCGGTGGAGGGGTGAGCAAGCGCGGGCCTTCTGCGTCGGGCCAGATGCCTTCCACGGAGGCTGTGCTCAGCATCCTTCGGCGTCTGGAGCGGCGTCACTTCAGCCGTGATGTCTATGCGCGGTTGCTTGACGCCGACGTGACCGGGGAGGTGCTCACGGTGGTGGCCTGGCAGGGGGGTCCTTCCCCGGCGGACCCGGAGCGGGTGATCGCTCACCGCACGGACCTGCGCCAGCGTCTGACCGAATGCCGTGGCGATCTCGAGGCGGTGCTGATGGATGCGTTGCAGTTCGGTGTGTACGAACCAAGCTCGCCGGGCAGGCCGCCGTCGGGGGATGAGCCTGCCCGGCTGCTGGAGAAGTATCCCGAGGCCACCTGGTACGAGTGAGGAAGCTGGAGCGACGCGCGGCAACATCTGGTCAGCGTCCAGTCGGGTATACCCACTAGGCGCATGTGTCAGAGCCAGTTGGGTGCTGCTGGACAGAGGTGCCAGGGTGCGATCTTGCTTGACAGGGTTGCCCATCATCGCGCTCGACGGATTCGTCGATCCGGCCTTCT
>NZ_RBLN01000351.1:0-1531 GCF_003989405.1 Micrococcus sp. HSID17227
TGTGCTGTGGTGGGCGGTGACGGCCGCCGGGCTGCTCTCCGCGGTGCAGCTGCCCTCCCCCGGCGCGGTGCTGAGCGCCGGCGTCAACCTGCTGGAGCGGGGCGACCTGTGGCTGCACGTGGGGATCTCCACCCAGCGCGTGCTGCTGGGCTTCCTGCTCGGCGCCGCACTCGGGCTGGCCGTGGGGTCCGCGCTCGGGCTGTCCCGGTGGGCGGACGCGCTGTTCGCCCCGCTGATCGGGGCGCTGCGCGCGGTGCCCTCGCTGGCCTGGGTGCCGCTGCTGATCCTGTGGATGCAGATCGGCGAGGAGTCCAAGGTCACCCTCATCGCGATCGGCGCGTTCTTCCCGGTGTTCACCACCGTCTACGCCGCCCTGCGCCATGTGGACCCGCACCTGGTGGAGGCCGGTCGGGCCTTCGGCTACCACGGGCTGTCCCTGCTGCGGACGGTGCAGCTGCCCGCCGTGGTGCCGGCCGTGTTCTCCGGCCTGCGGCTGGCCCTGGCCCAGGCCTGGCTGTTCCTGGTGGCCGCGGAGCTGATCGCCTCCTCGATGGGCCTGGGCTTCCTGCTCACCGACTCGCAGAACAACGGACGCACGGACCGCCTGATCCTGGCGATCATCCTGCTCGCCGTGCTCGGCAAGCTCACCGACTGGCTGCTCGGCCTGCTGGAGCGCCGGGCCCTGCGCCGCTGGGCCTGAGCCCGGCACGTCCGGCCGCCCGGTCGTCGGGTCAGTCCCCCTCGGGGACCTCGCCGGCCGACGTGTAGGCGGTCGGCGGGGTGCCGTTCACGAGCCAGTCGCCGGCCATGCGCACCTTGAACGCCGCCGGGTCGTGGGTGGCGAGGGTGCGGGCGTTGCGCCAGTGCCGGTCGAGCCGCAGCGTGGCCGACGTCGCCGACGCGCCGAGCGTGTCGAAGATGCGGGTGCACACCTCGAGGACGGCCTCCGGCACCACGGCCTGGGCCCGGTACGCGGCCGCCATCGCCTCGGCGGACGCCGCCACGACGTCGGCCTCCGCCGGGCCGGCCCCGTCGGCGCCGTCCTCCCCCTCGTCGAGCAGACGCCCGACCTCGCGCACCATCAGCTCGGCCGCGGCCTGCCGCCCGGCCAGCTGCCCCATGATCTCGAGGAGCTGCGGGTCGTCCTTGGGCAGCGCGGCCGTGCCGGTGTTGAAGGTGCGGCGCCGCTGCCGCAGCAGCTGCGTGCCCTCCGTGAGCGCCGCCCGGCCGATCCCGGCCTGCAGCGCCAGCAGGGTCGCCTCCATGAGCACGGGCACCGGTCCGTCCTGCCGCGGCACCTCGAGCAGCTCCTCGGCCGCGGCGTCGTCGAGCACCACGGACCCGGTGGCGGTCAGGCGCTGGCCGAACCCGTCCCAGTCGTCCTTGATGCCCACGCGCGGCTGACGCACGCGCACGACGGCGACGGCCCGGTCCGGCTCGCGGACCGCGCCCCCGGCCCGCTTGGAGTTCCGGCGGGAGACGAGGTCCGCCCCCTCGATGCCCACGGTCGCGGCGGTCCACGTGGCGAACG
>NZ_RBLN01000352.1:0-1921 GCF_003989405.1 Micrococcus sp. HSID17227
CGTCGTCGGGGCCGACCCGGGCGCCGGCGGGCGCGTCCTGTCCCTCGCCGGCGGCCTCGCCGCCTGGCCCGCCTGACCCCCACCCCGACGAACCCTGCGAGATGGCCCCCACCGCGGGCCGGAGGGGGCCATCTCGCAGGGTTCGTTCGCACGCGCACGGGCGCGGCGGCCCTTCCGTAGACTTGCGCGGGTGAAGCCCGAAGACCTCTCCGCCCTGCTGTCCGCTGTCCTCACCGACGCCGTCGGTGCCGGTGACCTCCCCGCCGCGCTGCGGGAGGAGATCACCCCCGCGCGCGTGAAGGTGGAGCGACCCCGCAGCCGCGAGCACGGCGACTGGGCCACCAACGTCGCCCTCCAGCTGGGCAAGAAGGCCGGGATGGCCCCGCGCGACCTCGCCGGGCTCGTGGCCGAGCGCCTGACCGACAAGCCGGGCATCGCCGCCGTCGACGTCGCCGGCCCCGGCTTTCTCAACGTCACCCTGGACGCGGCCTCGGCCGGCGCCCTGGCCCGCGAGATCGTCGAGGCCGGCCCGGAGTACGGCCGCAACGACGCCCTGGCCGGGCACACCGTGAACATGGAGTTCGTCTCCGCCAACCCCACCGGCCCGCTGCACATCGGACACACCCGCTGGGCCGCGCTGGGCGACGCGATCGCCCGCCTCCTGCGCGCCTCCGGCGCGGACGTCACCGCCGAGTACTACGTCAACGACGCCGGCAACCAGATGAACGTGTTCGCCGACTCGGTCCTCGCCCGCCTGCACGGCCGCGACGTCCCCGCGGGCGGCTACCCGGGCGCGTACGTGCAGGAGCTGGCCGACGCCGTCGCCCTCGAGCACCCGGACGTGCGCGAGCTGACGGACGAGGCCGCCCGCCCGGTGGTCCGCGAGGCCGCGTACCGGCTCCAGATGCAGGACATCAAGGACACGCTCGCCGCCTTCGACGTGCACTTCGACGTGTTCACCTCGGAGCAGACGCTCCACGACTCCGGCGCGATCGACCAGGCCGTGCAGCGGCTGCGCGAGCAGGGCCACATCGAGGACCGCGAGGGCGCCGTGTGGCTCAAGACCACCGACTTCGGCGACGACAAGGACCGCGTGCTCATCCGCGCCAACGGGGAGCCCACCTACTTCGCCGCCGACGCCGCCTACTACCTCCACAAGCGCGACCGCGGCTTCGAGGAGAAGGTGTACCTGCTCGGCGCCGACCACCACGGCTACGTGAACCGCCTCAAGGCGATCGCCGCCGCCGCCGGCGACGACCCGGCGACGAACATCGAGATCCTCATCGGCCAGCTCATCTCGGTCAACGGCGCGAAGCTCTCCAAGCGCGCCGGCAACATCATCGAGCTCAAGGACCTCGTGGAGTGGCTCGGCCGCGACGCCCTGCGCTACGACCTGGCCCGCTACCCCGCGGACTCGCCCCTGACGATCGACCCCGAGCTGCTGCGCTCCGCCACGAACGACAACCCCGTCTACTACGTGCAGTACGCCCACGCCCGCGCCTCGGGCGCGGCGCGCACCGCGCAGGCCCACGGCGTGGACCGCTCCGAGTTCGACGCCGCCCTGCTCACCCACGCCACCGAGTCGGAGCTGCTGGCCCAGCTGGCGGAGTTCCCGGCCGTCGTCGGCGCGGCGGCGCGCCTGCGCGAGCCCCACCGCGTGGCCCGCCACCTCGAGGTGATCGCCGGGGCCTACCACTCGTGGTACGCCGCCTGCCGCATCGTGCCCATGCCCACCGACGACGGGACGCCGCGTCCCGTGGAGACCCTCAACCGCACCCGCCTGTGGCTCAACGACGCCACCGCCGTTCTCATAGGCGACGTAGGGGAAGCGCCAGATGTTGCCGAGGCCCACGGCGGAGCCGATGGCCGCCAGGATGAAGGCCCACCGGCCGGTGAACTCCTCCCGGGTGCGCTTCGGCGC
>NZ_RBLN01000353.1:0-1663 GCF_003989405.1 Micrococcus sp. HSID17227
CGGGGGCGGCTCCGCGCCCGCCCGCCGGCGACGCGCCAACCGCTGGCCGCTGTGGGCACTGCTCGGACTCGTGGTGTTCGCCCTGCTGGGGGCGCTGCTGTGGCCGCTGCTCACGGGGGGCCGCGGCATCGGAGGCTCAGCGCCGGCGACCTCGCAGGACGAGTCGTCCGTGCGCGTCGACCCGGAGGCGTACAGGGGTCGCCCCGTGAGCGAGGTGCGCACCGAGCTCGAGGGCCTCGGCCTGGCGGTGCGCGAGGAGGACCGCGACGCGCAGAGCCCGCAGGGCACCGTCGAGGAGATCAACCCCGTGGGGGCGCTGCGGCGCGGCGAGACCGTCACGCTGGCCGTCTCCACCGGTGAGGGCGTCATCCCGGAGGGCCTCGTGGGCCAGCCCGTGGAGAGCGCGATCCAGACGCTGCGCGACCGCGGCTTCACCGTGGACCGGGTGGACGACCCGTCCGCCGACGGCGCCGACGGCGAGGTGGTGCGCGTGGTGCCCGGCGAGGGCGAGCGGCACCGCTACGACACGCACGTGCAGCTGATCGTGGCCACCGGCGGGTCCGACGCCGCACCGACCCGCGAGGCGTCCCAGCCCGCCTCGGAGCCGGAGCCCAGCGCGTCGGAGGAGCCGAGCACCGAGCCGAGCCCGTCGGCCTCGGACGAGCCCAGCCCGTCCCCCACCGCCGAATCCCCGACGGCCACCGCCGACCCGGAGCCCACGCCGGAGCCGTCCGAGGAGCCGACGACGCCCACGGGGGATCCGACGACGGAGTCCTCCGGCGAGTCCACGGCGCCGACGGGCGAGTCCACCACCGACCCGTCCGCTGACGCGCGTGGCGCGGAGGCCTCGTCCGCCGACGCCACGCCCTCCGCCTGAGCGGCGGGCGGGACGAGCACGCGGACGTGTCTGTGGACGAGCAGAGGACCCTGAACGGGCGGTACCGGATCGGTGAGCTGATCGGGCGCGGGGGCATGGCGGACGTCTTCCGCGGCGAGGACCTGCGGCTGCACCGCCCGGTGGCGGTCAAGCTGATGCGCCGGGACCTGGCGCGCGACCCGCACTTCCAGGCGCGCTTCCGCAAGGAGGCACGCTCGGCGGCCTCCCTGAACCACCCCTCGATCGTCTCCGTGTACGACACGGGCGAGGTCTCCCTCGAGGACGGCCTCCATCCGGTGGACTGCCCGTTCCTGGTGATGGAGCTCGTCTCCGGCCGGACGCTGCGGGAGATCCTGCACGCCGAGGGCGCCGTGGGCACGGACCGTGCCGTGGCCTGGACCCGGGGCGTGCTGGAAGCGCTCGAGCACGCGCACGAGGAGGGCATCGTCCACCGCGATGTGAAGCCCGCGAACGTCATGGTCACGGAGACGGGCGCCGTGAAGGTCATGGACTTCGGGATCGCCCATGCGCTGGCCGACACCTCCGCCACCACGTCGCAGACCCAGGCCGTGGTGGGCACGGCCCTCTACCTGGCCCCGGAGCAGGCGACGGGCCGCACCGTGGACGGCCGCGCCGACCTCTACGCGGCCGGCTGCCTGCTGTTCGAGCTGCTCACGGGCCGACCCCCCTTCACGGGTGACACGCCGCTGGCCGTGGCCTATCAACACGTGCGCGAGGAGCCGCCGGCGCCCTCCGACGTCGACCCCGACCTGCCGCCCGCGTTCG